>JAMOPR010000213.1 GCA_027064485.1 Desulfurobacteriaceae bacterium
AAGAGAAATTCCGGAAAACGTTCCAGAGCCTCAAATAACAATACCGGAGAATCCGGTATGGCTTCCAAGACTTCTAAAAGAAGCAGGGCTCGTCAAATCAACTTCAGAAGGCAGAAGGCAGATAAAAGGCGGAGGTGTAAGAATAAACGGAGAAAAGATAACAGACGATACTGTGAAAATTGACGCCCTAAAAGAAGAATTCATCCTCCAAGTAGGGAAAAGACGCTTCGCTAAGATAAAACCGGAAAACGTCAGAGTGGAACAATAATGGCGGAGGCGGATGGGAATCGAACCCACCATCCCGCTCTTAGCGGGACCACCGGATTTGAAGTCCGGGGGGGACACCAGCCCCCGTCCGCCTCCAAAAGACAAAAGAAAATTTAGAACATCATTCTCTCTTTCGCAAGCCTTACAAGGCACTCGCTGTTAACAAAACATTCCTCTACTTCTTCCATCGTTAAACCTGCTCCTCTACCCACAACTACCGCAAATTCCCTTGTAATCAAATCTCCAGGTGTATGAGCATCAGTATTTATCACAAACTTAGCCCCCAATTCCCTTCCAACTTTCACAACGTAACCGTTCGTTGTGTTGTGACCTTTCCTTGCAGTAATCTCTAAATAAACACCGTTTTCCACAGCTAATTTCACATCCTCTTTTGCTATTAAGCCAGGATGAGCAAGAATATCTGCCCCTCCTTCTATGGCAGCTCTGTTAGTCCCCGGTGCTACAGGTTCTACTACGGTCTCACCGTGAACAACAACAATAGCCGCCCCCATCTCTTTACACTTCAAAATCAGCTCAGGAATTTTTTTAGGAGGGACGTGTGTAATTTCCACTCCTGGTATAACAACCAAAGAAGTTTCTTCATTTAGCACCTCTACTGTCTTCCACAAGTTTTCCAAAACCTGTTCGTAGTTTGAAAAATCAACGTGGTCTGTTATAGCAATAGCCCTATAACCTGCATTTTCGGCTCTTCTAACAAGTTCACTGGGAATTAAAACGCCATCACTAAAAACAGTGTGGGTATGCAAATCTATCATCTCAATCTCTCCTGTTATAGAATTTCACCGCAATGATATGGAAAGTTTATCAGAAACTATTGTCAATTTACGGAAAACAAAACTGGTGGCCCGCAGAAACACCTTTTGAAGTGTGCGTAGGTGCAATACTTACTCAAAACACGAACTGGCAGAACGTAGAAAAAGCAATAGAAAACTTAAAAAAACACAACCTTCTTTCTCCTGAAAAAATCCCCCCCACCCCCCTCCCCACCCTCCAATCGCTCATCAAACCTACAGGCTTTTACAAACAAAAAGCAAAATACCTTAAAAATTTGAGTCTTTTCATCATAGAAAACGGCGGACTTGAAAACTTACAAAAAGAAAACCTCCAAGCCCTTAGAAAAAAACTCTTAAAAGTAAAAGGGGTCGGCAGGGAAACAGCCGATTCAATACTACTATACGCTTTAAACAAAAAAATCTTCGTAATTGACGCTTACACAAAACGACTCTTCTACCGCCTTGGAATAACAAAAAAAGAAAACGAACCATACGAAAGTCTACGCACCTTAGTAGAAACCGAATTTAAACGCCACAACGCCTCTTTAGAAGACTACAAGGAGTTCCACGCCCTTATAGTCAGGCACTGCAAAGAGGTCTGCAGGAAAATTCCCATTTGCCAAAACTGCGAACTATCTATATCTTGTATGTTAAAATTAAACTAAGTATTAAATCTAAAGGAGCTGAAATCGAACAATGGGACGTTCAATTCTTCCCAAACTTCCTTCAGCAGACTATGCAACGTTCATAATATTCGCCCTGCTCATCATTGCCATTCTGCTTTTCTTCTCTCTTGCCGGAATGGTAAGAGTTTACATCAGGAATAGAAAAATAAAAGAATCGTTCTTTAGAGAAGCCATAGAAAGAGGGCTAACAGAAGAAGAAGCAGAAATTCTTTGGACCTACTCCCAAAAATTAGGTAGAGACCCTTTCTTAAGCCTTGAATTCAAAGCCCCTTTTGAAAAGGTCGTGGATTTATACCTTAAAACTGACCCGGACGCAAAAGAAGAGTTAGTAACCCAAATGCGCCAAAAATTAGGCTTCGACTACATTCCATACTTCGTTCCCCTAACCTGCACCAAGGATATAGAACTCTTTCAGCCTGCAAAACTATTCCTGCCCGGAGGGCAAAAAGCAGATATTGCACTATTTGACAAAGACGAAAAATTCATGTATTGGGCTATCATTGACGAAACTCCTCTCCCTCCAACTTTAGCAGGAGAAACGGTAAAAATCCAGTTTATCAGAAAAGGAGACGGAATCTACACCTTAGAAGGCAGGGTTGAAGAAATCATCCGCGAAAATGGAAAGAACATACTAAAAATCCCCCATACCTTTGAACTCTCCAGATACCAGCGGAGAGAATATGCAAGGGTAGAAGTAGAACTCCCTGCAAGCGTGGGTATATACAACAAAAAAGAAGATAAACTGGTATGGATTCAAGCTGAAATAGTAGATATCAGCGCAGGCGGAGCAAAGGTTTGCATATCTTTATCAACCCTTAACAGGGAAATTCCTCAAATGTCTGAAATACTACTGAGTTTCACCCTCAACGGCAAAAGGTTTATGTTGAAAGGAACGGTCGTAAACATCTACCCAAGAAGAAATACCAACTGCTACGGAATAAAATTTGAAGATATCAAAACAGAAGACCAGAAATTCATCCACGACTTTGTTAAAAAGGAACAGCAAAGGCTGGCTCAACTGATGATTAAAAATAGGGGCTAATGAAATTTATCAAAGTATACTCAAAAATCCTGAAAAAAGAGTTAGAAGCCTTAACTGTTCAGCTATCCACTCTACAGAGAAAGATAGAAAACGTAGAAGCACAAATAGCCTCAGCAGATAAAAAGATAAAGGAATGTGAAAAATTCAGCCCTCAAACACCCATTGAAATGGCTATAAAGGACAGCTACACAAAATACCTACAAAAATTAAAAGAAAAACTCAAATCCAACCTTAAAGAATTAACAAAAGAAGAAGAAGCCCTTAAAGAAAAAATCTCTTTTACTAAAAGCAAATTAAAACTGTTAGAGAAAACGGAAAAAAACATTAAAATAGAAACTGAAAAGAAACAAGACCTACTTTTAGAGAGGTTTATAAATGAAGTTCTGGGCAGCAATCGTTCTGACAATTATTAGCCTTTGCACTCCGGGTTATGCTCAGGAAGCACAAAAGGCAGAAATTCAGAGAGAAATGCAGAAATTAATTGAACTGCGCAACCAGCTACAAAAACTCATTCAGGAAAAAAAAGAAATACTAAGAAAAATAGAAGAACAGAGAGAAAAACTCAAAGCAGAAAGGGAAGCACTCAAAAAAGAACTTGAAGAAGCCAAAGCAGAAAGGTATAAAAAGTTGGCTCAAATATTTGAGAAAATGGACCCGGAATTGGCAGGGCAGAAGATTTCCAAAATGACAAACCCTAAAGAAGCAGCCCTCATAATATACAACATGAAAACACGCTTAGCTGGACAAGTAATGAATTATGTAGACCCGCAAATGGCAGACAAAATTGTTCAAATACTTACAAACTTAAAAGTGTCTTCCTCAAATAGCACGCAAAACAACTTACAATAACTTCCTACGTCTGTAAATTTTAGCCAGAATTTTCGCCACAGCCCTGTAAAACTCTTCTGGTATAAAATCCCCCACTTCACAGCTGTCATACAAAGCCCTTGCAAGTTCGGGATTTTCTTCAATCGGAATGCCGTGCTCTTCGGCAATTTCCCTAATCCTTAAAGCCACCTTATCTACACCTTTTGCTATAACCTGAGGTGCGTTCATCTTCCCTCTTTCATACTTCAAAGCAACGGCGTAGTGAGTTGGGTTTGTAATGACAACATCAGCTTCAGGAACTTTAGCCATCATTCTCTTAAAAGCTATCTCCCTCTGCTTCTTCCTTATGGCAGATTTAATTATTGGATGCCCTTCATACTGCTTCCTTTCTTCCTTAACCTCCTCCTTTGACATTTTCAAGTTTTCTTCATACTCCCATCTTCTGTAGAAAAAATCAACCGCAGCAATAGGAACAGACAACAAACCAAAAACAAAGAAAACGATAACGGTGAACTTCACCATTAAAATCGCCTGTTGTTGAAGAGTCAAAAATCCAAAAGAAGGAAATCCCGAAAGTATATGCCTTGCAAGCAGATAACCTACAGCCAACGCTACAAGCAGTTTAAGAGTATTCCTAAACGTCTCAAAAACGGTTTTCAACGAAAACAATCTTTGCAATCCCTTGACGGGATTAATGTTATCAATTTTAGGAATTAAAGGTTTAACGCTAAACAGAAACCCAAATTGAACAACGTTACCAGCAACCCCGGAAAAGAGAAGAACGGCAAAAACGGGAGCAATCAACAAAACAAAAACGTAGGAAAGGGTATAAATCAAGTAATGAAGATTCTCATTTAAGGAAAAGCTGAACGAGTAAGAAAATACCTCCAAAAGCTTTCTGTAAGCATATGGAACGTAAAAATACAGCAACGCTGATACAATAACGAGAGAAAAGGCTATAGGAACGTCCTGACTCTTTAATACCTGACCTTCTTCCCTCGCCTTCTGCCGCCGCCGCGGGGTCGCCTTTTCGGTTTTGGAAGGGTCCTTAGCCACAGTTACCTACCCCAAATTTTTAGAATCTCCATCAGTGCCGCGTTCATGTCTTCAGAAAGATTCATAAAATAATAAACTATAACAGAAAAACCTAAAAACAGAGCAAACAAACCCACGAAAATCTGGAAAGGTAAGCCTACTATAAAAACGTTTATCTGCGGAATCAGCCTGTTAACAAGAGCGAGGATAAGATTAGTTAAAAACAAGGTTACCAGGAACGGAAAAGCAAGCTGAAAACCCAGCGAAAACATTAAGGCTGTTTTCTTCAGAAAAAATTCAAAAACAGGCTCCTTTATCGAAAATCCCCCCACAGGGACAACTCTAAAACTTTCAACCAAAGCCGCAATAAACACCTTATAGGCACCGGAAGCAAAAAACACAACATAAAACAGAAACACGAAAAACCTACCGATAACTGAAACCATTCCAAAAGTAGGGTCAAACATGTTAACCACAGTCAACCCCATCATGTAGCTAATCAGCTCAGCAGCGTAAATTACAATTCCATAAAAAACCATAACAACCAGTGACAAAAAAGCTCCCAAAAGAACTTCCTTAACCACTAAAAGAAAAAAAGCCAATAAAGACACGCCGTCGAACGTAAAATTGGATGGAACAGAATTAACAAAGGAAGAAACGTAAAAGGAAAAAGCAACTATCAAAAGTATCCTTACATTTACAGGTATAAAAACGGTTGAAAAGAAAGGAAAAGCCATAAAGAAGCCTGCCACCCTTAAAAGAACGAGAAGAAAAACAGAAAAGCGATGATAGTCAAAAAACTCCATTATCACTACCTGAAGTTATTAACAAGGAACTGAAAGTTTTCCCTCATGAAATCCATCAATTTCATAAACATCCAACCGCCAAAAATAAAAACAGCAACCAACGCAGCAAGTATTTTAGGAATAAAGGTAAGCGTCATCTCGTGAATCTGCGTTGCAGCTTGAAGAATACTAACCAAAATACCCACAACAAACGTAGCAATCAAAACCGGAGCACCGACCAAAAGCGCAACTTCAAGCATATTTTTGCCCAACGTTATTACCTGGTCTACAGTCATCGGTAACTCAATATTATCGATTTTATAAGTAACTCCCAACCGCCGGAAACGACAAAAAGAATAAGTTTAAACGGTAAAGAAAGCATCATAGGAGGAATCATCATCATACCCATAGACATCAAAATGCTGGCAACCAGCAAGTCTATAACTATAAACGGCAGAAATATAACAAAAACTACTTCCATAGCAGTTTTAATCTCGCTTACCATAAAAGCCGGTATTAAAGTAACCAAAGAAACATCCTTGGGAGTTTTGGGGCGTTCTCCCCTTATATCCAGAAATAACTTCAAATCTTCCTTTCTGGTATTCCGTAACATAAATTCCTTTAAAGGCTCAACAGATTTTCTTATAGCCTCAACGTCGGAAATCTGCCCGTTTAAGTAGGGCTGCAATGCTACCTGATTAATTCTTTCAAAAGTTGGAGACATCGTGAAAATCGTTAAAAAAAGGGAAAGAGCAATAATTACCTGATTAGGAGGAGTTTGAGGCGTTCCCAAGGCATGTCTTAAAAGAGAAAGAATAATAACTATCCTGGTAAAAGAAGTAACAGTTATCAGAATAGCAGGTGCAAGAGAAAGAACAGTTATCAGAAAAAGTATTTTTAACGTTATATCAATCTGCCCGAACTGAGAAACAATATCGTTAACCGTTCCTATTGCCATCTTCTACCTTAAATTCCTTTATCAATCTCACCGCCGAACCCGTAAAAGCCAGCAACAGTCTAATGTTATCCACCTCAACAAGAACTAAATAAGAATCCTTCCCTACTGGTAAAACTTCAAGGAGTTTAAGGTATCGATTCTTGCCTACTTTAGGTAAAAACAGATTAAATCTTTTAACTAAATAATAGACGAAAAATAAAAGAAAAACGGCAAAAAGAGAGGTCAGGAGAAATTTTAAAATCTCTTTTTCAAACAAGGTCAACAAGCCTCAAACTTATTTTATCGTTAACTACAACAAGTTCTCCTATTCCAAACTTCTGTCCGTTCAGCATAACGTCCAAGTAGTCTTCAATTTTTTTATCCTCAAACTCTATTAAATCTCCCTCTTTCAACTTCATTACTTTTGAAAAAGACATTTTCTTGCCGCTTATAACGAAAGAAACTTTCAACTTAACATCGTTAAAACGCTCTACTTTAAGGTTTTTCTTCTCCTCACCCATCGTTATCCTGTCTGGATAATAAAGTCTGTAAAGTAAACGTTCTTCACTCCGCCGAGGGGTAAAATGGCGTTAACCCTTTTAGCTATTTCCTCTTTTAAGAATTCTATTCCTTCGGGAGTGCGGATGTCGGAGGATTTTTTCGTCAAAAGCAAGGTAGTTATAGCATCCTTTATCTCAGGTAACCTCTTTTGTGCTTCCTGCTGAACTTTCTGGTCCTTTAACTCTAAAACGATAGAAACTTTTAAATATCTATCCACATCTCTATCGGCAAGGTTTACAACGAAAGTTCCCAAATCAAACATTATTCCTACGTTTTCAGTAGCCTTAATTTCCTCTATTATTTTCTGTGCCTGCTTCTCCTGAGATTCGGCAGCTTTCTTTTTATCAAGCACTAAAAACTTATAAGCCAAACCACCAGCAATACCCAAAATCAAAACAAGCAGGAGCAGAAAAATCAGTTTTTTCTTTCCTCCTCCGCCTTTCTGCTCCTGCTCTTCTTGATTCTTTTCTTCTTCAGCCATCAATTACCCCACTATCTCTTGATGTTCATTGTCTCCTGTAAAATCTGGTCATCTGTAGTAATTACCCTTGCATTCGCCTGGTAAGAACGCTGAGCCGTAATAAGATTAATAAATTCATTCGCTATATCAACGTTTGACATCTCAAGCATACCACTTCTTATTTTAGAGATAACACCTCCAGGCATAATAACCGGAGTAAAGGTTTGCATATTAGGCAAATACAAACTATCACCCTTTCTCACAAGCATCTCCTTATCCTTAAACGTAGCTACCGCCAACCTTGCAATATCCTTAACCCTACCGTTAGAATAGGTCGCCTTTATAACACCATCTTCACTAACCGCCAACGCTATCAAGTCTCCTTTACTATTACCGTCCTGCTCTGCATAGAAAATGAAATCAGATGCAAGTTGTTTCAAATTCTTTATATTGATAGCAGTAGAAAACAATTCAGCTCCATTATGAAAATCTATAGTATCTGTTTTAACTTTTTGAGGATCTAACTTAACGCCGTAAGGTTCGTAATAAATATAGTCTATACGAGTTTCATTCAACTTATCAGGATAAAGCCAGAGTTTTCCTGAAGATAAATCTACTTTCCCAACAACATTACTGTCAGAGTCAACAATTTCACCGTTTCCATTAACAGTATAATATTTATCCCCAATTTTTATAGGGAAAACGCCACTATCCAAATCATCAGGTGGTATTTTCACAGGACGAGAACTCAAAGTGAACAGTATTACATTATCACCAGTATACGAAGTATCTCCCACCTCCTCTTTAGAAACTCTTGTTCCAACCAAATCAGTTTCTACTTTATAATACTTTCCATCAGCTTCTACATCTTGATAAACCTGATAAGAAAGATTTTTAATAGTATCTGATGCATCATTATAAAAGTCAGGAATATTAAGTTCCCCAGTAACGTAATCAACAGTTCCAATCTCTCTTCCAGTTTCCTCATCTATTAACTTACCTTTACCATCATCATAAACTTCAACCTGTCTTCCCAAAGAATTTGTATAGAAGAAAGAAATCGTTCCTGGAAGAATGGATTCATTAGGATCAAGAGATACTCTAACTACACCATCTTTGGCTGACTCTGGCAATACCGAAACATTTATTACAGAAGACTTAAAATCAACAGTAATGTCCGTTTTACCAGAAGAATTAGTATCTATAGTCCTGCTCTCATCGAAAGTTATCTTACCTGTTTGATAATCAACTGTTCCTACTTTCTTTCCCACATTGCTATTAGTATCCTGATCCTCTACAATGTAAAGATTACCCTCACCATCATCTCTCAAAACAACTTTTTTATCACTAATCTTGTAAGAAATTTGAATTGCCCCAGGGATAAGCCCCTTATAAAAATTCACTTCCCCTATTGAGGAATTTATGGTCTTTTTCAAAGACGAAATAGTATAAGTTGTCCCATCCTTTTCTAACTCTAATTCACCATCAGTTCCAGTTGATAAAATTTCATGATGTGAGATTTCTCCATAAGCCTCCACTTTCCCTTCATCTATGGAACCATCTGGACGAAAAGAATACTTAACGAAAGCATAACTATACGAACCCTTCTTAACAGGTAAACTCTTACCATCTACAGAAGAATAGGTAAGCCAATATGCTTCACCATTTTCATCTTGCTTATGTATAAAATACAACATCATCTCATGAGGATTCCCCAAAGAATCATACACTGTTACACCATTAACATAATTATAAGTTTTCGAATTTGCAGGATTAAACAAAGACTCATCTACGTTAGGTGTATTAGGATCATCTTCTATAAAAGGAGCTCTTGAATCCAAGTTGGTCGGTGAATCAAAGCTAATATAGTTAGTAGCATGAGGATCCATATCCATAGGAACATTTATACTTCCTATTGAACCTGACATGTTCCCTTTTTCATCTAACATCCAACCTAAAACTTTCATTCCTTGCATATTTATAAGGTCACCGTTAGCATCTAACCTAAACTGACCATTTCTGGTATAGTAAGTAACCCCTGCTGAATCCTTAACCATAAAAAAGCCTTCACCATCAAGGGCTAAATCAAGGGGATTGTTGGTATT
>JAMOPR010000214.1 GCA_027064485.1 Desulfurobacteriaceae bacterium
CGTTCCTACCTATCAAATTGAAGCAGCAAAAGTGGGGAACGTCTTAAGTGCAAACTCAAGTCTGAAAAGTGGAGATGTAATACTTTCCGTAAACGGTCAAAAAATTAGAAATTGGCAGGATTTTTCAAAGGTTGTCGCACTCAATCCCGATAAAACTCTACAGGTAGTGGTTAATAGAAACGGAAAAGAAATAACTGTTCCTTTAAAAACAGGAACGGATGAAAAAACAGGCATAGGAACTGTAAAGGTAATTCCTGCAATAAAACCCATAATCGGGAAAGTGATAAAAGGCTCTCCTGCAGAAAAGGCGGGGTTAAAACCGGGAGACGTCATCCTCCAGATAAACGGGAAGGAAATAACTTCCTGGAGGCAGGTGGTTAAACTCATTGGAAACAGTAGCGGAAAGCAGGTCGAGATTTTGGTTTTGAGAAACGGGAAAAAGGTTGCAATAACAGTTAAACCACACTTTAACAAGCAGTTAAACAGATACACAATAGGAATCATTCCTAAATTTGACGTAACGTTCGTTAGATACCCTCCAATAAAAGCCGTTGAAAAAGGAGTAGATGAATTTAAGTCTCAATCTGCACTATTCTTCAGCTTCCTTTACAAGCTAATAACAGGACAAGCGTCTATAAAGAGTTTAGGTGGTCCTATAATGATTGCCGAAGTGGCAGGGAAAGCTGCCGAAGCGGGAATATCCAACTTTATTTACTTTATGGCTTTCATAAGCTTGCAGTTAGGCTACTTTAACTTATTACCGCTTCCCGTTTTAGACGGTGGACTCATCGTTATGTTCCTGATAGAGATGCTGAGAAGAAAACCTCTGTCTGCTTCTTTCAGAGAAAAGTTTCAACAGGCGGGATTTGCTCTGTTAGCACTCTTGACAATTATCGTTTTCTACAACGACATAATGAGACTGGTCAGGTAGAAACTTTCTCTGCCGCTCTCAACCGGGCGCTGCGGGCGGCAGGATTTTTTCTCACTTCCTCTTCGGTTGGTTCTATAGGCTTTTTTGTAAGAATTTTAAACCCTTCTAAGCTCTTCATTATTTTCTTAACCAAACCGTCTTCCAGAGAATGGAAAGTAATTACTACCAATCTCCCATTTTTCTTTAGAAAGTTTGCTGCTTTAGGAATTCCCTCTTCTATTTCCTCAAACTCTTTATTGACGTATATTCTTATAGCCTGAAAGGTTTTTATTGCTGGATGCTTTTTTCTACCAACCCACAACTTTTTGGGAATAACCTCCTCAACAATTTTTGCCAGCTCCAATGTAGTTTCTATCGGTTTTTGCTTCCTCCTTCTAACTATCTCTCTTGCAATTTTCCTGGCAAATTTTTCTTCACCGTATCTATAGATTATTTCCGCCAACTTTTTTTCTGAAAGTTCATTTACAACATCTTTAGCAGTTAATTTCTGCCTCCTATCCATTCTCATATCAAGAGGTTGCTCTTCCCAAACGGTAAATCCTCTATCCCCTCTTAAATGAAAGTGGGAAACGCCAAGGTCGAATAAAACACCATCAACCTGTTCTACCCCTTCAGCTTCTAAAACTTCATCAATCTGGGAAAAAGCAGCGTGATAGATGGAAACCCTATCACCAAAAGGTTCCAACCTTTTTATTGCTCTCTCTATGGCTTCTTCATCCCTATCTATACCTATTACCTTGGTATTAGGCGAAGATTTTAAAATCGCTTCTGAATGTCCTCCTCCGCCTAACGTGGCATCAACGAAAATCCCCCCTTTTTCTGTATTCAAGAACTCAATAACCTCTTTCACCATAACCGGTGGGTGGTAAATTTCTTTAGATGAAGGCAACTTTACTACACCTCCAAACAGAATTCTTTTGATTATAAGCTCTTCTTAACGAATAAAAAAATCTTATAATTCTTAGATAGAAATTTAAGATTTAATCACTTTTTTAGAACTGCCTCCTTCCAGCTCCTGTTTGGGTGCCTTAGGGCACCCTTTCCTCGTTTGATAAAATTGTTTTATGGAAAGCTTAACCAAAAGATATCCTTGGGTAAAGAGGAAAAAAGCTTATTGGGTCTGGTTAAACACGGTAGCAAGAGCTATCGCTGGACTGTGCAGATTAAAAGTAGAAGGTAGAGAAAACATTCCAGATGAAGGTAAAGTTTTCTTAGTTTCCAACCACAGGAGCTATCTCGACCCACCGCTGATTGCATACGCAGTTAAGAAGCGTCCCGTTTTTTTTATGGCTAAAGCCGAGCTATTTAAAACGCCGATTTTATCTTCTTTGATAAAGCACTGGGGAAACGCTTTTCCGGTAAAAAGGGGAAAAGCAGATTTAACAGCCCTAAAAACAGCTCTTGAAGTTTTAAACAAAGGAGAAATCGTTTGTATATTCCCAGAAGGACAAAGGGCACCCGCTGGAAAATTTCTAAAAGCCAAATGGGGAGCCGGATTAGTAGCTCTAAAGGCAAAAGCACCCATAGTTCCATGCTTGATAGAAGGAAGCGAAAAGTTAATAGGGAAAGAAAAATTTTTTGACGGGATTCCGCAAGTAACGATTAGATTCGGTAAACCTTTTACTATAGATTTAGAAGACAGGAAAGAAAATTACCAGAAAGCTGCAGATTTACTTATGGAAAAGATAAAGGAGTTAAACAGTGGAAATAATAGTGGCTAAAAGTGCCGGATTTTGCTGGGGTGTTAAAAGAGCCGTCAAAATGGCGGTAGAGTCTTTAAAGGCTTCTAAATCAGGTAGGATTTTTTGTTTGGGGGAACTTATACATAACAGGTTGGAAATAGAAAGGCTTAAGTCTATGGGGATGGTGTTTGTGGGGGATTTTTCGGAAATTCCTGAAGGAGAATCGGTAGTAATACGTTCCCACGGTGTTGCTCCTTTTATCATAAAAGCCCTACAAAAAAGGAACCTTAATATAATAGATGCCACATGCCCATTTGTTAAAGACGTCCACGAAAAAGCTATAAAACTGGAAAGGGAAAACTATCCCGTTCTAATACTTGGAAATCCCAAACATCCTGAAGTAGAAGGCATAGCCGGTCACATCCAAAATCCTCTCATCGCCTCCACACTTTCCGAAATAGAAAAACTTCCCTCCTTTCCCAAATTAGGCGTCGTCTGCCAAACAACGCTTAACATAAACTTTTTCAAGAGAGCAATCTCCGCACTGCTGTTGAAAGTCAAAGATATAAAGATTTATAATACTATCTGTAGCGCAACGCACATAAGACAAAGGGAAGCTCAAAAACTGGCAAAAGAAGTTGACGTAATGCTCATAATAGGCGGGAAAAATAGTTCCAATACAACGAAACTTTACCAGATATCAAAAGCAGTTAATGATAACAGCTTCCATATAGAGTCAGAGGAAGATATAGAAAAAAACTGGTTTAAAGGTGCTAAAAAGGTCGGCATTACGGCAGGAGCTTCAACACCGCAGTGGGTGATAGAAAGAGTAGTTAAGTATCTTTTAGACTTTACAAAAGGGGGAAAGCTAAGTGGAAGGGGAATTCGCAAAACTGTTAGAAGAGAGTTTCAATCGGCTTAAAAACGAGATAATAACCGGAACGGTAGTAAAGGTAACTGACAGAGAAGCGTTTATAGACTTCGGTTGGAAGTCGGAGGGGGTCGTCCCGATAAAAGAATTGGGATATAAACCTAAAATCGGAGAAAAAATAGACGTCTGCGTTGTTGAACCAGAAACTGAAGAAGGCTACGCTTTGCTTTCTGTAAACTGTGCACGTTCTTTAAAAGAATGGCAAAGGTTAGCAGAAGAAATAGAAAAGAAAGGCATAGTAAAAGGAAGAATAAGACAGAGAGTAAGGGGAGGATATAAAGTTCAAATAGAAGAAGGCATAACTGTATTCTTACCCATGTCTCAAGTCGATATAATGCCCGTAACCAAACCGGACGACTGGCTTGACAGGGAAATTGAAGCAAAAGTCCTATCCATAGACAGAAAAAGAAGAAGCATCGTCATTTCAAGAAGGAAACTGTTAGAAGAAGAAAGAGCAAGAAAGAGAAAAGAAACAATAAAGAAATTAAAAGAAGGAGACATTGTAGAAGGAACAGTTAAAAATATCGTTGACTTTGGAATTTTCGTTGACGTTGATGGCGTTGATGGTCTCGTTCATAAAACGGATATTTCATGGTCTGGCTTAAAAACTCCTTTTGACGTAGCCAAAATAGGAGACAAAATAAAAGTAAAAATCAAAAAAATAGAATACGACAAGGAAAGGCTCGTCTTAAGCCTTAAAGACGTTAAAGAAGACCCGTGGGAAAAGATAGAAGAACTGTTTAAACCGGGAATGGAAGTTGAAGGAATAGTAGCCAAAGAAGACAAAAAAGGCTTCTGGATAGAATTACCTAATGATGTTGCAGGATACGTTCCTGCTTCAGCACTCCCCAAAGGCATAAAACTAAAATACCACCACAGGTATAAATTTATCGTAGACACTATAGACAAAGACAACAGGAGAATAGTGCTGAAATGGCAGGAAAAGCTCCAGAAATAAAAAACAAAAAAGCTTATTTCGATTACGAAATACTTGAAAAATATGAAGCAGGGATTGAGCTAAAAGGAACAGAAGTAAAATCTCTCAGAGAAGGAAAAGCAAATATAAGAGATTCTTTTGTCAGAATAGAAAACGGTGAAGCTTTTCTCTTCAACTCTTACATAGCTCCATACTCTCACGGTAATCTCTTCAATCACGAACCAACGAGAAAGAGAAAACTTCTACTCCATAAGAGAGAAATAAAAAGATTAATGGGTAAGGTGCAGGAAAAGGGTTTAACAATCGTGCCTTTACGTATTTACTTTAACAAAAGAGGAAAAGCAAAAGTAGAAATCGCCTTAGTGAAAGGTAAGAGAAAATACGACAAAAGAGAAGCAATAAAAAGAAGAGAACTGGAAAGGGAAGCTCAGAAAGCGATGAAGTTTTATCGTTAGTAAGTCCTTTCAACTATAAAGTCAGCAATTTCAAATAGGGATTTTTTATAAGGAGAATCTTTAAAAATCTTCAAACATTCTTTCGCTTTAGAAACAAAATTTTTTGCCAAATCTAACGTTGCTTCAACTCCTCCCTTAGTTAAAGCGAACTGACGAACGTATTCTATTTGTTCAGTAGAAGGTTCTACTTGAGCCAAAATTTCAGCAATTTTCTCCTTTTCTGCATCAGAAGCATGCTTTAAAGCAAAAAGTAATGGATACGTAACTTTACCTTCCCTTATATCGTTTCCCACCGGTTTTCCTATAGTTTTCTCATCTAACGCGTAATCAAAAGCATCGTCTACCAATTGAAACGCATAACCTATGTATTCTCCATACTTTTTAAGAGCTTCTCTCTCGCTTTCTCTTGCACCTCCAACTATAGCTCCACACTCACAACAGGTAGAAAGAAGAGAAGCCGTCTTTCTATATATAATGCTAAAGTATTCATCATCAGTTAAACCAATATCCCCAATCTTTTTCAATTGGAAAAGTTCTCCCTCAGACATATCTTGGACAGTTTTAGCGGCAACCTTTAAAACTTCACTTCCACCATAAACTGCCAAAACATAAATTGCTTTTGCAAACATGTAGTCGCCAACCAAAACTGCAACATCGTTGCCAAAAACATAGTTAACAGAAGGTTTTCCCCTTCTCAGTTTTGCACCGTCAACAATATCATCGTGAAGAAGTGTTGCCGTATGCATGTATTCCATAACTGTCGCAACAGGAATCAATCTATCTTCAGGAGTATCAAAAAGTTTTCCAGCTATTATCGTTAATCCGGGTCTTATTCTCTTGCCGCCGCTGTCCAGTATATAACCACCAGCTTTTAAAACTAATTTCACATTTGAATTGAGTAACTCTCTGGAATATTCTTCTGCCTTTTCTAATTCCTTTCTTATCACCTCAAACGGCTTAAAAATCCCCATTCAACTCCCTACCTTACTGGAATATCCCTACTTCCCGGCTTTACAAGCTCTATTTTACCTTCTTTACACAGCGGACAGGAAGAAGGTTCGTAAACCGGAACTTCAAGGCGCCAAAGGGTAGTAAAGGGAACGCCAAAGTCAACTTTTCCACCGCTTCTGTCAACCAAACTCCCAACAGCAACTACTTCTCCGCCATGCCGCTTAACAACTTCTATAGTTTCACGCGTAGATTTACCTGTAGTTACAACATCTTCAACAACAATTGCCTTTTCACCTTCTTTTATCTCAAAACCTCTCCTTAAAGTAAGATTGCCGTTCACTCTCTCCGCAAAAATCCCCCTAACACCCAAATGCCTCGCAGTTTCATAGGAAACAATTATTCCCCCTATCGCTGGAGCTATAACGAAATCATAGTCCACCTCTAACTCTTTCAATCTTTTAGCCAATTCCTTACACAAAATTTCCGCATACTCCGGATATTGTAGAACCCTGGCGCACTGCAGGTAATAAGGACTATGAAGACCACTCGATAAAAGAAAGTGCCCTTCTAAAAAAGCGTTTGACTTTAAAAATATCTCTTTTATCTGCTCCTCTGTCATCTACTCCTCCACTCAACAAAACTTGTTGGATAAATTTATCCTATCCTTACCAAACTTCCAAGATTCAATTCAAACCTATATAATTAATGTCCAAAAATTAAAGTGTGAAAACCTGAGGGAATTCTAACGGAGGAAATTTTGAAAGAACAGGAAAATCAACGATTTCCATATAATCCATGCTATGAAGACGATGAAGTAGACTTATACGAATTATGGTTAGTATTAAAAAAAAGGAAAAAAATAGTTATCAGCATTACTTTCCTATTCACCGCAATTGCCGTTATTCTCTGCTTCATACTTCCTCCCACATACAAAACAGAAGCAACCCTAATGCCCCTTGGAGGACAAAAAGGTAGTCTATCTTCTCTACTATCATCACTTCCTATATCCGTTCCTATAAACAACAGCCAGTCCAAACTAACCGTTGAAGCTGTTTTAAAAAGTAGAACATTAAGAGAAAGGATTATAAAAGACCTTAATCTTTTACCACTTTTATTCCCCGACAAGTGGAATAGTAAAGAAAAAAAGTGGATTCTGAAAAACAAAAATGATAAACCACCAACATTATTAGAAGGGGAGGAAAAACTGAAAAAACTCATATCAGTATCTACAGACAGGAAAACAGGAGTTATTACTTTATCTGTAGAATTTAAAGAAAAACCAAAAGTTGCTTATGAAATAGCGAACACTGCTCTTAAAGAAGCCCAGAATATCCTTAATGAAAAATCCTTCACCCTTGCAAGAAAATACAGAATTTACATTGGGAAACAACTAAATATCGCAAGAAGGAAATTATTGGAAGTAGAAGAAATATATAAAAAGTTTATTGAAGGTAAAATTAAAAATGTTCCCCTAATATTTGGAACAGAAGAAGATGCTTTTAAATACGGAAAACTTAAAGGAGAACTTCTTGTTAAACAGAAGCAATTAGAAATACTGGAAAGTGATAAAAATCCTTCTAAAGCTCTGTCTCCCCAGCAGATAAGGAAACTTAAAAATGAAATAGAAAACCTTAAAAATCAACTCCAAAAACTTCAAAGTAAAGTCAATTTTGTATCTCTACCCGATTATCAACTCAATCTACAAAAACTTCAAGCACAACTTTCTATAGCCCAAGGATTATTTGAAACGTTAGTAAAGGAATACGAAATGGCAAAAGCACAGGAAATGAAAGAACAGATTTCATTTCAAATAATAGACCCTCCTTACGTTCCTGATAAGAATAAACCTTACAAACCCAAAAAGAAACTCATAATTGCCGTAGCTTTCATATCTGGATTATTTTTAGGAATATTTGCAGCGTTCTTCAAAGAATGGCTTGACAATGTAAGGAAAAGACATCAGGAGGAAAATAATGCGTAAGTTCCTTTTGATTATTTCAATACTATGTCTTTCAGGTTACTCCTTGGCTGCTATACCACCATCTAACGGCATTATACCGGAGAATAATGCTACTTCTAATAACACAAGAAAAATGATTAACCTCGAAAAATTTAAAAGTTATTCTCAATATACCCCAAACTTGAATCCCAACACTTTACCTTCTCAATATAAAAAGGCAGAAATTTTTAATAGCAATACACTTTCACCTATAGAAAAAGATTTCCTTCCAAGAACCCAAAAATTAGGATTCACACTTAAACAATTTGGATACGAATTTTTCAAAAGAACTTCCCAGCTATCACTTTCCATACCCGTAGATAGCTCATACATTCTTGGTCCTGGAGATGAACTCTTTGTTTATGTAATAGGCAATCCTCCCGGAATTGATTTGTCCAAAATAAACAGATTAGTTGTAGACAGACAGGGAAAAATCTATATACCCGGCATTGGAGTATTTTATGTATGGGGAATGCCGTTAGGAGAAGCCGAAAGGTTAATTTCCAAATCTATTGGTGCCAACATAAAACTTACAGTGGGCAGGTTAAGAACCTTTCCTGTATACGTTTCAGGAGAAGTTAACCGTCCTGGAAGCGTCGTAGTAACAGGTGTCAACACCGTTATCGATGCCATCTCAATGGCAGGAGGTATAAAAAAATCTGGAACTCTTAGAAATGTAATCATTACTAGAAAAACCCAAAAAGGATTTAAGAAAATCCACATAGACTTTTACAAACTTCTTTTAGAAGGAAAACCTGTCGATTTTCGTTTAAAGGATGGCGATGTTATATTCGTAGGTTCCATAGGGAAAGTAGCAGGAGTAGCAGGAAAAGTTAAAAGACCAGGCATTTATGAATTGAAAGGAAAAGAAACTATAAAAGACTTAATTCATATGGCTGGAGGACTCCTCCCTTCTGGATACAAATATAAAGTAGTTATAGAAAGATACGAAAACAATAAGTTTCTTAATATATTAGAAGGGCAACTTGACGACGAAAAATTCATATCACAACCAGTAAAAGACGGCGATTTAATTATCATTAAGCAAATCGCCACAATCCCTGAAAATGCCATAAGCGTAGAAGGTTATACTCCTTATCCGGGAGTTTACGAGTATAAGAAAGGATTAACCCTTTCTCAATTCTTAAAACCCGATTTCTTCTTCCCCGATTCAAACATGAAATTTGGATTGATAGAAAGACAATACCCTCCTGGTTCTCCTCCAAAATACATAACTTTCTCACCTGAAGACATCCTTAAAGGTAAAGAAAACATTAGTCTTAAACCTATGGATAGAATTATCCTCTATCGTTTCGGAAAAGCAAAAGACATAGACTTTAATAAAGTTAAAGACGCTTTTGTAGTTGAAGGAGAAATTAAATATCCTGGAGTGTATGCTTACAAAAAAGGCATCAAACTGTCTGATATTCTAACTCCCGACCTCTTAGAAATTAACACCAACCTCTACTACGCAGAAATTGAAAGGAGAAATCCTAAAACTCTTGACATCGAACAAATAATAAAATTTGCCCCGATAGATATACTAAACAAAAAAGAAGATATAGCCCTTCACAAACT
>JAMOPR010000215.1 GCA_027064485.1 Desulfurobacteriaceae bacterium
ATAACGTAGTCAAGGTTAAACGTATTGAGCATTTCCATAACGTAATCTAAAACACCCTGAATTTCTTCTTTTAATTGGTCTGGACGGCAAAAGATGTGACCGTCGTCCTGGGTAAATCCTCTAACTCTCAAAAGTCCGTGAAGAGAACCGCTTTTTTCGTATCTATAAACCGTTCCAAACTCAAAAAACCTTATAGGCAAGTCTCTATAACTTCTCACTTTTGATTTATAAATGAGAATGTGTCCCGGGCAGTTCATCGGTTTTACGGCATACCAGTTAGCCTTTTCAATCTCTTCACAGGTAAGCGGCACTTCTTCGTTTCCAAGCCTCTCTTCCTCGTCGTGTTCAACAACTGGAACAAAAAACATATTCTCTCTATAAAAGTTATAGTGTCCAGAGGTCTTCCACAGGTCTGCTTTCATTATGTGAGGCGTGTATATCCTCTGATAACCTCTCTTCCTATGCTCTTCCTCTACCCAGTTCTCAATCTCCTGCCTCAAAATAGCACCGTTGGGATGCCAGAAAACAAGACCCGGTCCAGCTTCTTCGTAAATGGAAAACAGGTCAAGTTGCTTTCCTAAAACTCTGTGGTCTCTCTTTTTAGCCTCTTCAAGCTTGTGAAGGTATTCTTCAAGCTCTTTTTTCTTCCAGAAAGCAGTTCCGTAGATTCTTTGAAGCATCTTGTTTTTAGAATCACCACGCCAGTATGCACCTGCCACAGAAAGTAACTTAAAAGCCTTAATCATTCCGGCGTGCTCTACGTGAGGACCTCTACAAAGGTCGTAAAAATCGTTACCGAGCCAGTATATCGTTATCTTCTCTCCTTCAGGAATATCAGAAAGAAGTTCTAACTTATAAGGGTCGTCTTTAAATAGTTCCTGCGCTTTTTCTCTCGTTACCTCTTCTCTAACAAAAGGCTCTTTATTTTCAATGATTTTCTGCATTTCTTTCTCTATCTTTTCTAAATCTTCTTCAGAAATTGTTTCTGGAAGGTCAAAGTCATAGTAGAAACCCTCCTGCGTTGCAGGACCTATACCCAACTCAACTTTATCCTCGCCAAATATCCTCTTTACAGCTTTTGCTAAAACGTGAGCGGCGCTGTGCCTTAGAATCTCAAGTGATTCACTATCCTTAGGTGTTATTATCCTTATCTCTCCATCTGTTGTTATAGGCGTATGAACGTCAATAAGCTCACCGTTAAATAAAGCTCCTACAGCATTTTTCTCAAGGCTTTTTGCAATTCTACTCGCTATATCCTTAACAGTAACGCCAGATTCAAATTCTAAAACCGTTCCATCAGGCAACCTTATCTTTATCATCTCTACCTCTCATAATCCTCTTTTGAGTGAGCAATTTTACTACTTTTGTTTGTCTGCAAGTCCGTTCTTTAAAATAAAGTCAGCGTTGATGTCTTCACTGATAATTGTTCCATTGGAAAGTAACGTGTAATTCTTTTTGTCTGGCGCAAGTCTTTCATAAAGTAGCACTCTTTCCGCAAGGTCTTTAAAGATAGGGACAGCAATTTTACTCGCCCATAGCATATTTTTCGGCACCTTAGGTTCGTTAACGGTTACAGCTAAAACGTATTCAGGATTGGTCATGGGAAAAGCACCAACAAAAGAAGCAGTTATCTTACTCTTGTTGTAAGCTTTTATTTTAGGGTCATAAACCAGCGCAGTTCCTGTTTTCCCACCTATGTAGAAATTTTTCATCTTCGTAGCAGTGCCCGTTCCTCCTTCAACCACCATTGTAAGAACCCTTCTCATCG
>JAMOPR010000216.1 GCA_027064485.1 Desulfurobacteriaceae bacterium
AGGTAGCAGCTACGCCCGGACCTATTATTTCAGAAAGTCCATAAACTTCAACGTATTGAATGCCCCACGTTTCGGCAACGGTTTTCTTCAATCCGGGTGACGCAGGTTCAGCTCCGAAAAATCCCGCCCTCAGCTTAAAATCTTTCTGTAAGTCGTAACCTTCCTCCTTAGCAACTTCTGCAAGGTGAAGCGCAAAGGAAGGTGTGCAGCAAAGGATTGTTGCCCCAAAATCTTTCATAAGCATCAACTGCCTCTTCGTAAAGCCACCGCTTGCAGGAACAACCGCAGCACCTATTGCTTCTGCTCCGTAGTGAAATCCTAAACCGCCTGTAAATAAACCGTATCCGTAGGCATTGTGAACGATGTCTTTTTCGTTAACATCTGCCATCAGATAAGTTCTCACCATAACCTCAGTCCACACTTCCATATCGTGGCGGGTGTAACCTACAACCGTTGGTTTACCAGTGGTTCCAGAAGAGGAATGGATTCTTACCACTTGGTCTAACGGAACGGCAAACAAACCAAAAGGATAGTTATCTCTCAAATCCTGTTTCGTTATAAATGGTAGCTTTTTCAAGTCATCTAAAGTTTTAATATCAGAAGGTTTAATCCCCGCTTCATCAAACTTTTTCCTGTAAAAAGGAACAAGGTGATAAACCCTTTCAACCGTTTCTTTCAGTCTTCTCAACTGAATTGCAGCAATTTCCTCTCTCGGCATAAAATCTTTGGTTTTCAACGACATCTCCCTACCTCCTTAAATAGGTGTAAAAAATATTGTATAAAATAAACTTTTAAATCTGAAAAGTTTTTTTAAAAGCTCTGGAGGTTAGAATGTTCCAAAGGAGGCTTGAAACTCTTGACAGAGAACTGATAGAGAAACTCCAGCTTGAAAGGTTGAAAAGAACCATTCAAAGAATAAAGGATAAAAACAAAAAGTATTGGGAAAAATTGGGAAAACCCGAACCGGAAGACATTAAAAGCCTAAAAGACTTGCAAAACTTTCCTTTTATAACAAAGGAAGATTTAAGAAAAAACTACCCTTTAGATCTTGCCTGCGGTGAGCAGTGTGAGTTCGTCAGATTTCACATGTCCTCCGGAACTACTGGAACGCCGGTTGTTAACCCTTACACTCCTGCTGATGTAGAACAGTGGGGCGAAATAATGGCACGCTGCTTATGCGCAGCAGGGCTCACCTTTAAGGACGTTCTTCAAATAACACCTTCTTTCGGGTTGTTTAACGGTGGATTCGGCTTTCATTACGGTGCCGAGAAAGTTGGATGCTTTGTGGTGCCGATAGGTCCGGGCAGAACGCTCCTTCAACTGAAGTTTATGAAAGATTTTAAAACGACGGCACTTGCAGGAATAGCCTCTTACCCTCTCAGGCTTATAGAAGTTGCGAAGGAAGAAGGATTTGACTTTGGTGAAACGGAGTTGAGGGTGGGGATTTTCGGCGCAGAAGTGTGGAGTGAAGAGATGCGCCGCTATATAGAAAGAGAAATGGGAATAGAAACCTTCGACATAATCGGGATGACAGAAACCGGCGGTGTCGGTTTAGGAATAGACTGTAAAGCTCACAAAGGCATTCACGTTTGGGAAGACCACTACATTGTTGAAATAGTCAACCCCGAAACAGGTGAAGTTCTGCCAGACGGAGAAGAAGGTGAATTAGTTGTTACAACATTAACGAGGGAAGGCTTACCACTCATAAGGTATAGAACGCGCGACATAACGAAAATTCTCTCAAGAGAAAGGTGTGATTGCGGTAGAACGCACCTGCGCCTTGACCGCATAAAAGGAAGAACAGATGACATGCTTAAAGTTAAAGGTGTTTGCTTCTATCCGCGTCAGATAGAAGAAATAATAATGAAGTATCCCGAAGTGCTTCCCAACTACCAGATAATCATAGGAAAACACGAAGGAAAAGACGTTGTAGAAGTCGTAATAGAAGCAGATAAACAGGACGAATACTTAAAGGAAAGAATAGAAGAAGAGATTTACAGTTTACTGGGCCTTCACATAGCAGTCACTTTGAAGAAGAAAGGAGAAATTCCAAGAAGCGAAGGAAAAGCAGTAAGGGTTAAAAAGTTTTCATAGCAGGAGGTAAGGTAATGAGAAAACTGCTTGTAGCAGGAACAGTTTTTGCCATTGGACTCTCCAACGCCGCTGTTGCATCTGATTCTTCTGAAATTCAACAGTTAAAAGCAATGATTGAAAAGATGCAACAGGAACTACAGCAGGTAAAGGCAGAAAACCAACAGTTAAAGCAGGAGATTCAAAAGCTCAAAGGTATTGCACCTGTAACTGCACCTTCTAAAAAGGCTTCTTTCGTCTCTAAAACTGGTAAAGCAGTGGATTTTTACGGATTCTTCAAGATTGACGCTTCCTATTCTGACTCAAAAGCTGTTGGAAAAGATTTCATTCTTTTTGCCTTACCTGAAAATTCTAAAAGCAACGATGATGATTTCAACCTTAACTTCAAACACAGCAGATTCGGACTGTTTATAAAAACAAAAGAAAATGACTACGATATCGTAGGAAACTTCGAATTTGACTTTTACGGAACGCTTGACGCCAATGATGACAACCCCAACCATGCAGGTATAAGAGTTAGAAAAGCGTGGGTTCAGTTCGGCAAGGAGGATTGGAACGTAAGAGCAGGTTTAGACTGGATGCTCTTAACACAGCTCTATCCACATCTTTCCAACTTCCCATCCGGTGCTATGATGGGTAATATCGGTTACAGAATTCCTCAGATTAGATTCACAAAGCTGTTTAAATTTGATGAAAGCAAGTTAACAACGCAGGTAGCTTTTGATAAAGTGTGGGGAGACCCAGACCCAGCCCTTAAACCTTATATAGACACCGGTTCCGATTCCGGAAGACCAGACATCCAAGGAAGGATTGCTTACGACTTTTCTGTTAACAACGTTAAACTCCACTTGGGAGCAATAGGACATTACGGAAAAGAACAGGTAGATTTGGAAGACGGCGGAGATAAAACGCTCGATACCTATTCTTACGGTCTTGAAGGTGCAATCTCACCTGCTTCATGGCTGGAAATTTCCGGAAAAATTTGGAAAGGTAGAAACTTAGATGGATGGTATACAGGCGGCGTTGGACAAGGAGTCCTTTATGTATATCAAGATAAATCTCTTAATACTAAGCTAACCGCAGCACCTATAGATGCAAAAGAAATAGATGCAAAAGGTGGATGGATTGAAGTTACTTTAAAACCAACACATAGTTTGATTTTCCGCACCGGTTACGGCGTTGATGACCCAGATAACGACGATTTTAAATACAAAGGCAATACTTATAAAAAAGCAAGAACGAAAAATACCATGTATTACGCCAACGGTCTGTATAAGCTCACACCGTCTCTTGGTTTTATGATGGAGTATTTAAGAGTTGAAACAGATTACGATTTTGCCGATACAGATGGAACGGTTAACCGCTTCCAAGGTAGCATCCTCTACTTCTTCTAATAAACTCTTCAGGCGGGCTCTTGTTGGAGCCTGCCTAATATCATATACTGAATAGATGGAAATCTTCTTGTAAAAGGGGAAAAAATGAAAATTGAAGAGATAAAATCTGCTATTGAGAATTTATCTTATCAGGACTTTCAAAGAATTAAGTCATGGATAGATGAAATTTACTGGCAAAAGTGGGATAAAGAAATAGAAGAACATTCTATGAAAGGGAGTTTGGATTTTCTTATAGAAGAGGCTTTGAAAGAGAAAAGAAAGAACGAGCTTAGGGAATTATGAAACATAGAACAACGAAAACGTTCTGGAAGTGTTTTGAAAATCTACGAGAATCCATTAAATTGAAAGCGAAAAAGCAGTTTGAACTTCTGAAACAAAATCCCCACCACCCTTCTCTCCATCTCAAAAAAGTTGGCAAATTCTGGTCAATTAGGATTGATGAAAGTTATCGGGCATTAGAAATAAAAGATAAAGATGGCTTTATATGGCTATGGATAGGTAATCATGACGATTATGAAAAATTGCTGAAAAACAAGTAGCTTCAGCATGCTATAATTCCTTCTATGAAATGGACCGTTGGAACTTTAGTCAAAAGGGCTTCAGAAATCTTAAAAGAAAGGGGCATTAAATCAGCCCGTCTCGATGCAGAACTCCTCCTTGCTCACGCTTTGGGTTTTAAAGATAGAGTAAAGCTCTACTCTGAATTTGATAGACCTTTAACCGATAAAGAAGTAGAAAATTACAGGCAGCTAATAATAAGAAGGGCAAAAGGGGAACCGGTTGCTTATATAACTGGGAAAAAGGAGTTTTTCGGTTTTACTTTCAGAGTTGAAAAAGGTGTTCTTATCCCGAGACCGGAAACAGAACTGTTAGTTGAAATCGTTTACGAATATCTCAAAGAAAAAGAAAATAAAACCGTTGTTGACGTGGGCACAGGTTCGGGATGTATTGTCATATCCCTCTGTAAATTGCTTGGAAATAAACATAAGTTTTACGGCGTTGATATCTCCGCGATAGCCTTAAAAGTAGCAGAGAAAAACAGAAAAATTTTAGGCTGCAAAAATTTAACGCTTTTAAAATCTGATTTACTGCAAAGTATTGATTTTCCTGTTGACGTTATCGTTTCCAATCCCCCCTACGTTCCTTTAAACGACCCGGAACTTGAAGAAAACGTTAAAAAGTTTGAACCTGCTGTTGCTCTTTTTGCCGGTAAAGATGGTCTTGATGTTATCAGGAAACTGGTAATTCAAGCTTACGAAAAGTTAAACGACGGAGGATTTATAGCTTTAGAGGTTGGCAAAGGTCAGTCAAAAAAAGTAAAAGAACTACTTGAGCGTGCAGGATTCAGGAATATTAATTTCCATACCGACTTAAACGGAATAGAACGGGTAGTAACGGGAGTTAAATAGTGGAAAAATTCGTTATAAAAGGCGGTAAACCTTTGAGCGGAAAAGTTAGAATTTCAGGTTCTAAAAACGCTTCCCTTCCGATAATCTTTGCTTCCATTCTCACCAACTCTTTAAAGCTCAGTAACGTCCCGCATTTAAGGGATGTAGTTACAGCCTGTAGTCTTTTAAAGGAAATGGGATTTGACGTCCTTTTCGATAAAGGTATCGTTGAAGTAAAAAGAAACGGAGAAATCAAAACAGAAGCACCTTACGAACTCGTAAGAACAATGAGAGCTTCTATTCTATGCCTCGGACCTTTGCTTGCTAAGTTCGGCAGAGCAAGAGTTTCTATGCCGGGCGGTTGTGCAATAGGGGTTAGACCTGTCAATCTGCATTTGAAAGCTTTATCAAAAATGGGGGCAGATATACGAATCGACCACGGTTATATAAATGCAGAAGTTAACGGAAAACTAAAAGGGACAGAAATAACCTTTGATTTTCCAACGGTGGGAGGAACAGAAAACGCTCTTATGGCTGCCGTTTTAGCAAAGGGAAAAACAGTGATAAGGAACGCTGCCAAAGAGCCTGAAATAGTTGATTTGGCAAGAGCCTTAAAGTCGGCAGGTGCAAAAATAGAAGGTGAAGGCACAGATGTTATTGAAGTTGAGGGAGTTGATGATTTGGGAGAGATAGATTACAGAGTGATGGCTGATAGGATAGAGGCGGGAACGTTTTTGGCTGCTGTTGCGTTGGCTGGGGGAAGGGTGGAGGTGGAGGATTTTCCTTTTGAGTATTTGGGAGCAGTAATTGAAAAATTCGAAGAAGCCGGATTGAAAATAGAAAAGAAAAATCACAATACAGCAGTTGTCGAAAAAACTGGAAGATTAAAAGCAACAAACATAGTTACACAACCATACCCCGGTTTTCCAACCGATATGCAGGCACAGTTTATGGCTGCTATGTGTTTAGTAGAAGGAACGTCTGTAATAACTGAAACGATTTTTGAAAACCGTTTTATGCACGCTCTTGAACTACAAAGGTTAGGAGCTGATTTGGTTATCGACGGAAACACAGTCGTAGTAAATGGAGTAGAAAAACTGATAGGTGCTAAAGTTACCGCTACAGATTTGCGGGCAAGTGCTTCCTTAGTCATTGCAGGACTTGCAGCGGAAAATACAACCGAAGTTTACAGGATATATCACCTTGACAGAGGTTACGAAAGATTGGAGAAAAAGTTACAATCATTGGGAGCAGAAATTAAAAGAGAAAAAAGCGAACTTCCTTACTAAGCTGGAGAAAAAATGGCAGAAAAGGATTACAGAACAATCACAATCGCTCTTCCTAAAGGGAGACTTTTAAAGGAATCCGTAGAATTTTTAAAAAAAGCCGGTATAGATGCTTCAGAGACGCTTTCCGACACAAGAAAGCTGATTTTTGAAAGCGGAGACTTTCGATTTATTTTAGTTAAACCTATGGACGTTCCCACTTACGTATATTACGGAACCGCAGATATCGGTATCGCTGGTAAGGATGTAATAGAAGAAAAAGGCTATCCCCTCTACGAACCGCTCGACTTAAAATTTGGAGCTTGCAGACTTTCCGTTGCAGAACCTATTGACATTTCTGAACCTTACGACTTAGAAAAATTATCGTTTATCAGAATTGCAACAAAATATCCTAAAACTACCGATAAATTTTTCAGAAGTAAAGGAATACATCCCGAAATAATAGTTCTATACGGTTCTGTAGAACTTGCTCCTTTAGTAGGACTTGCAGACAGAATTGTTGACCTCGTTCAAACAGGAACAACGTTAAAAGTTAACGGCTTAAGAGAAGTGGATACAATCTTATATTCAACCGCAAGACTAATAGTCAACAGAGCAAGTCTTAAAACTAAATACAGAATAATCAAAAACATAATAGAAAATTTAAGGGATGTTCTAAGATGAGAAAGGCACTACTGATACTTTTTACCTTTCCAATTCTATTTTTTACATTCAGTTGTCAAGAAAGGACAACACCAGTCATCAAATCAAACAATGTAGAAATAAAAGCTTTCTTCTCACCGAGAGGCGGTTGCTCGGCAGCCATAATAAAAACCATTAATCAAGCTCAAACATCCATAGACATTGCTATATACTCCTTTACAAACAGAAAAATTGCAGACGCTCTCATAAAAGCTTACAAAAGAGGAGTAAAAATTAGAATCGTATCTGATAAAGGAACTGCTCGCGGTAGAAGATGTGTTCTTCCTCTACTTGAAAATCTCGGAATCCCCGTAAGATACAAAAGAGGAAGCGGCGGAGGACTAATGCATAACAAGTATGCCGTCATTGACCGTAAAATTGTCATCACCGGCAGTTTCAACTGGACCAAAAGCGCAGAATACAGAAATGACGAAAACTTACTAATCATTAACAATCAGGATTTGGCTAAAATTTACGAAGAAAACTTCAAAAAACTGTGGGAACTGGCAGGTCTTGAAAATTGAACAGAACATCCACTCTAAAAGAAAGTTTCCTTTCAGAAAGAGAAGAGATAAAAAAACTTCATTACAACAAAGAAACAGGATTCGAAATAGCAAACAGATTAAGAAAAGCCCTCGATAAAGTCTTAATTCCTGCATTTAAAGAATATTTTTCCAATTGGGATATACCCATTTGCTTCTTTGCTTTAGGCGGTTACGGAAGAGGAGAACTTAACTTCTACTCTGACATAGACGTTAACCTTATCTACAACGGCAATTTGACCCAATCTCATTCAGAAGATGTTGAGGCTTTTTACTACTTTCTACTTTCTCTCAAACTTGACTTAGGATTTTCCTTCAGAAGTGTAGAAGAACTTTTGGAATTAGCAAGCAAAGATTTAACAGTTTTTACTAACCTTCTTCAAAGAAGATTCCTGTGTGGTGAAAGAAAATTGGAAAGACTCATTAATAAACAATTCAGCGAATTCATTAAAACAAACAAAGACAACTTGGTAACAGAAATAATCGCTGCAAGAAACGAAAGATATAAGAAATTTTACGGAACAGTTTACTACCAAGAACCCAACGTTAAAGAAAGCAAAGGCGGGCTAAGGGACCTGCACGAAGCTTTTTGGATAGCAAAAATCATTTACAACATCGAAAATTACTCCGGTTTCTTAGACAAAAAAATTTTAGACAGGAAAAACTTTAGAGACATTATCTCCGCTTACGATTTCATGTTAAGAGTAAGAAATCACTTACACATAACCGCTGGCAGAAAGAGCGATATCCTCTCCTTTGAAATGCAAAAAGAAGTGGCGGAATATTTTGGATTTTCCAAAAACAGAAAAGGCGTTGAAAGCTTTATGAAAAACTATTTTAATTCTGCCATAGACCTCTCCGTAATCAGCAAAGAAATCATAAAAGGCAGCTTAGAAGAATTAGAAAAAGAGAAGAAAGAAAACGTTTTTACTTTCCTAAAGAGCAAACACGAAGAAATTCCACCTTATTACATAGAAAACAACACACTTTATTTAAAAGAAAACTACGAAAGTGAAATTCTCAAAAATCCCCCCCTCCTCCTCAAAGGCTTCAAAATCATCCAAGAAAAAGGTGCAGAACTTTCCTCTTCCCTATTCTCTCTTTTCAAACTGTCAGCAGAAACCAACAAGGAAAAATTCAGAAAAAAAACATCCCTTCAAAAATTCAAAGAAATCCTCACAAACCCCATAAGGCTCTCTTACACCTTAGAACTCATGCACGACACAAAAGTTTTAGGTGCACTAATTCCTGACTTCGAAAGGCTCAGAGGGCATTTCCAATACGACACCTACCACAAATTTACAACCGACATACACTCAATTTTAACTATAAGAGAAATAGAAAAATTAGAAGAAAAAGGAACGAATTACATATCCGTAAAAGAAAAGCAACAACTCTCCCAAATACTCCAAGACCTTGAAAATCCCTCAACCCTTTACATCGCTGCCCTCTTCCACGACATAGGGAAAGGAAAACCGGGACGCCATGAAATAGTAGGTGCAGGGCTTACAAAAAAATACATGAGAGAAATGGGATTCACCGAAAAAGAAATAGAAGAAACCGCATGGCTCGTCAAAAATCACCTATTAATGTCCCACCTCGCTTTTAGACGCGACATCTCAGACCCCGAACTTCTGCAAAACTTCAAAGAAAACTGCCAAACCGAAGAAAAACTGAAAAAACTTTTCCTTCTAACCTACGCAGACATAAAAGCCGTAGGACCAGGAGCGTGGGACAACTGGAAAAGCTCATTGCTATGGAAACTTTACAATTCAACTTTAGCCCTCTTCACTGAAAGAAAAACAGCAGAAGAACTAATACAGGAAAAGCTCAACCGACGAAAAGAAAAGGTAAAAAAGCTACTAAACGGAAAGATACGGGAAGAATCAATAGAAAAATTCTTCCAAAATGCAGATAAAGACTACCTCATCACTTACGCTTCAGACGAAATAGCCAAACACCTCTTAATGATGAGAAAAATTAGAAAAGAAAACAAAAATTACGAACTCAGCAGTGAAAATTATCCAGACATAGGATTCACTAAAATT
>JAMOPR010000217.1 GCA_027064485.1 Desulfurobacteriaceae bacterium
CGGTTCACCTTTTGTTCTTGAGGTAAATACTATACCAGGTTTAACAGAGAGGAGTCTTTTACCTAAGGCTGCCCAAGCTGAGGGAATTTCTTTTGAAGAATTAATAGAGGAGATGCTGAGGACTTGAAACGTTTCGTTATATTTGTCTTCCTTTTTTTATTTGTCGGTTTTGTTGTCTATGGTGTCTTAAACGCTCCGGGGCATCTTAAAGAGGTAGAAATTATCGTTGTAGAAAAACACGGAAATTGGAAGGAACAAATAAGCCAGTATGTGGTTTCACTTATTCGGCCGGGTGAATCTATTTCCTCTGCTCTCATTGAAAAACTTTCCGATAAGCTAGATTCTCTTCCTTGGGTAAGTAAAAAAGAAATTTTGATTAAGGGTAATAAGCTAACAATTAAGGTCTGGGAAACCATTCCTACCTTTTACCTCTTCTTCAATAGAAACTATTACTTAATAGGTGATAATGACTTTGTTCTTGAAAAGAGTTCTAGAGCCATAAGGAGCTTGCCCGTTTACTACTACAAAGGAGCGGAGTCCCCTTTCGTGACAGATAGGGGGTTTTTAAAAATTAGAAAAACTGTTAAAATGGAAATTAAACTGGCCAACAACAGGATAAAGGAGTTGACTTTAAAGGGAGAACCGCCTCAAATTATTTTGAGTGATAACTTTATAACCCTGATCTTTAGGAAGGGGAGAATTATAGTTTATTTAGGAACGGAAACTACCTCTTGGGATAACTACAAAAAATTTGTTTCCCTTGCAGGCTTTCTAAAGCCAGGAATTTACGATTTTAGGTTCTACGACATGCTTACCCGGGGGAGGAAGTAATGGTTACAGAGAAGAAGATACTAACTATAGATTTGGGAACCAGTTCAATCAGGACTGCTCTTACTCTCGTTAGGGGGGATAAGAAGCATACTACAATTGCAACCACTCCTTCTAGGGGTATAAAGAACGGAAGCATAATAAACGTTCCATCGGCTAAAGATTCTTTACGTTCGGCTCTCAACAAACTGAAGCTTGAATCAACTTCGGCCGTTCCCCTTGAAGCTTACGTTATAGTTCCTGGTGGATGTACCTTAGGTTATGAAGTTGAAGCAAAGATCTCCTTCCCCGGGATTAAGACTATAAACTACAATGACGTCAATATGGTTAAAAATAAGATAAAAGAGGAAATAAGGAGGAAGAAAGGTCTAACCCTTAAGAACATCTATGAAATCATCCACATACTACCCCAAGAGTTTATAGTTGACAACGTTGACGGTATACAAAACCCTATAGGCCATTCAGGTAGAGAGCTTAGTATGAAGGCTTTTGTTATCTTGGCCTCTAAAGCCTACTTAAAAACTCTAGATCAGCTTTTAAAAGAGGTAGGTCTTAAACTTAAGGGAGTTGTGCTTCAGACTCTTGCTTCTTATTATGCAGTTAAAGACGATAAAACTTACTTTAACAATAACCTTTTTATCTACCTTGGAGCAGGGAATACAGAGGTCCTTTACCTGAGGGAAGATGCTCCAGTTTTCTTTAAGCATGAACCTTTTGGAGCTGAAGATATAATAGATTTTATCATTCAGCAGTTAAAAGTCAGTAGGAAGGAGGCTGAAAGGCTATTTAACGAATATGGAAGTGCTTATGCCTTCAACGTTAATCCAGAAGAGGTGATAAATATAAACTACGGGACGAAGACTTTGAAAGTTCAGAAAATATTGATCCCTGCTCTCATTCACCTTCAGCTTAAGAAGTTAGCTAAAGATATAAAGAAA
>JAMOPR010000218.1 GCA_027064485.1 Desulfurobacteriaceae bacterium
GGGACGCCAAAAGAAAAACTTGAAGAACTCGGAAGGGGTAGATTGAGACTTGCCGCAGAACAGGGTGATGTTGAATGGGGTTCTGTAATGGCAGGTCAGGTAGTAGGTTACGTTAATAAAGAAGAAACTGCAGAAGAGATAATCAAGGACATTATGGAAGGTGCAGAGAAGAGACTAAAAGAAATGTGCAACAGATTTTTCGGGGGATAAAACTCCCCCCTTACCTCAAATACCTGTAAAGCCTTTCTAACCCTTCTATGATTTTGTTTTCATCCGTGCAGTAAGAAAATCTCACATACTTGTTCGTTCCATTTTCTCCAAAATCTATACCAGGAGTTAACGCCACCCCAGTATTTCCAAGTATGTCCAAAACAAAAGAATAACTGTCATCCGAAAATCGTGAACTGTCAGCGTAAACATAAAAAGCTCCTTTAGGCTCAACGGGAACATCAAATCCTAACTCTTGAACACCTTCAAGCATAAGGTTTCTTCTTTTCTCAAAAATTTTTACATTTTCCTTTAACTCTTCCAAAACATCACTATCAAAACACTTAAGGGCAGCAATTTGAGATACCGTAGGCGGAGAAATCACAATATTTTGAAGAATCGCCGTAACCTCCTTGACCATCCACTTTGGAACAACAACCCAGCCTACCCTCCATCCAGTCATGAGGAAAAACTTTGAAAATCCCCCCACTACACAACACTCCTTCGTAACTTCCAAAACAGATGTTGCTTTTTCACCGTAAGTCAATCCATGGTATATTTCGTCAGATATTAAAAAACACTTTTCGGACAGCTTTTCTATTGTCTCCCTGGAAAGGATTCCTCCCGTCGGATTAGCAGGTGAATTTATAATCATCGCAGGACTTTCCATTTCACTAATAGGTATTTCAAATCCATCTTTCGCACTGGTAACAACTCTCCTACCCTTAATTTTCAAAAAGTTAATCATATTCTTATAGCAGGGATATCCAGGGTCCGTGTAAGCTATCTCACTAAATTTTTCTCCCACCACCTTCAAAACTGCAAGCAAAGCAGGTGAACTTCCCGGTGTAACAATTACCTGCTCGGGGGAAATACCAACGTTATAGGTCTCGTAGTAATACTCTGCTATCTTTTCTCTCAATGGTAAAATCCCCGCGCTCTCCGTGTATTTCATTTCCATCCTATTCAAAGCCTTTATGGCTTCCTCCTTAACCTTCCTCGGCACAGGCAGGTCTGGTTCACCAACCTCAAAATGAATAATCTTTCTTCCCTTTCTCTCTAATTCCTTCGCTCTTTCAAGTATTTCCATTACGTAAAACGGCTTTATCTCCATGCCTCCACCATTGCCCTAACGTATTTTCCGATTATGTCAAACTCAACGTTTACCCTATCTCCTACCTTTCTTTCCCTCAAGTTGGTATTTTCGTAGGTGTGCGGTATTACAGCAACAGAAAAAGCATTCCCTTTAACCTCAGCAACAGTCAGACTTATTCCGTCTATCCCGATAGAACCTTTTTCCACTACCAACGTTCTAAAGTTGTAGGGAAGTTCAAACAAAAACCTGTAAAATCCTCCTCTTTCCCTCCTCATACCCAAAACCCTTACCACCGTATCAACGTGTCCCTGCAGAATATGTCCTCCCAACCTATCACCAACTCTCAACGCCCTTTCAAGATTAACAGCGCTCCCTGTCCTTAATCTTGACAGATTGCTCCTTTTTAACGTTTCTGGCGAAACGTCAAAACTAAGGCAGTTATCCCCCACTGCTACAACCGTT
>JAMOPR010000219.1 GCA_027064485.1 Desulfurobacteriaceae bacterium
TGCTTAACCGCGAAAAGCGGAATATTTTGCAGCGGGATTTTATGGTGGGTAATAGTGCGTTTTCGTTTTTGGTTATCAAAATTATGTATCCGTAAGGAGGTGGTTCTTCAAGGGTTTTGAGGAGCGCGTTTGCTGCTTCCCTCCGCATTTCATCAGCGTTGTCTATTATGAGTCCTTTACCTGTTCCGGAAGTCGGTTTCCTAAAAAACCAAGAGGAAGATTCTCTTATTTCGTCTATGGTAGCTCCCTTTTCTGTTCCTATTATTTTTACGTTGATTTCGCTTTCTGTCAGTGTTTTTAAGGTTTCAAAAGCTATGAGTTTTTTTCCTATACCTTCTACACCTGAAAATATAGCGCTCTGCGGGAATGCGTCTTTTTGGAGTAGCTCTTTGATTTTATTTATCTGGAGGGAGTGCCCTACAATTGTGTTTAGAGACATTGCAGTTTCTCCGTTATTGTGGCAAGTATTTCATTAAATACTTCTTTAATTGGTTTTGTGCCGTTGATTACCTTTACTCTTTCAGGGTTTTCCTTTGCTATTGCTAAAAAGCCTTTTCTTACTTTTTCGTGGAATTCTGTGCTTTCGCTTTCTATTCTGTCTTTTTCCTTTTCTTTTGAACGTTTGAGGCTTTCTTCTACGGGAATATCGATGAGAAATGTGATGTCTGGCTTTATTCCTTCTCTTGCCTGTTCATCCATTTCCTTTATTAAGCTTATCGGTAAGCCTCTGCCGTAGCCCTGGTAAGCGATTGTGGAATCGGAAAAGCGGTCACATATCACTATGTTCCCTTTCGAAAGTTCAGGTTTTATGAGGTTTTTGACGTGGAATCCTCTTGCTGCTATATACATGCAGACTTCGGAAAATGGGGGAAATGTTTCGTTTCTTTTCTTTAAAAGGAAATTTCTGATTTCTTCTGCTGACGGCGTTCCGCCCGGTTCTCTGGTTAGTATTACGGAGTAGCCGTTGTCTAAAAGCCATTCGTAGAGGAGTTTGGATTGGGTGGATTTTCCGCAGTTTTCTATACCTTCAAATGTTATGAACATTTAATCCCCCAACAGCTGACTTTTTGTAAGCTTGCTTTTCCGCTTTTTCTTTTTACGGAAAATTACAGAGAGTAGTTTATCAGACTCTTTTAGGGTTATTGAACCGACGATTGAGGAGGTGAGAACATAAAGTGCTGTTAGGGGGAGCAGTTTGGGAGAGGAAGCTGCTACTAATATAGAGAATTCACCTCTGGGTAGTAGCATTATTCCTGCGGATACTCCCCTTTTGAGTTTTAAACCGTAAAGTTTTGCGGCTGCGATGCCGGTGAGGATTTTCGTTGCAAAGGAAAGGATTAAAAGGAGAGTGAGGAGGGGAATTATCTCCAACGAAAAAATTTTGGGGTCTATCGATAATCCGAAACTGAGGAAGAAAAGGCTTCCTAAAAGGTCTCTGTATGGGATTACTACAGATTCTACCTGGTGTTTAAAAGAACTTTCTGCAAAGAGCGTTCCTGCTAAAAACGCTCCTATTGATTCTGACAGTCCAAAGCCCAGGGTTGTTTCTATTATTACAAATATAAGAGTTCCAACGAATAGAACGGTGAATTCGGAAGAGGTTCCTAAGTCGTGGAAAGCTTTGTCTATGAATTTGTTTGTATTTTTTATGATTGCGAATGATATGAGAATGAAAATGAGTATTTTGGATGTTGTTATTAGTAGAGTGGTTGGAGAAATGCTGCTGGATGATAGATTTGAAATGAGAGCTAAGAGT
>JAMOPR010000220.1 GCA_027064485.1 Desulfurobacteriaceae bacterium
CATAACAAAAGTATAGATAACTTTTTCGTAAGGATAGCAAGATTTTAGTTCTTTAACAATTCCCGGAGTTCCGAGGATAATTTTTACGTCGCACTTATGGGAATTACCGTATCTGGCGTAGGAGATTCCGGAATCGTGACTCAGAGCCATAGCCAACTGCTCGTATACTTTTTGGGTAACCGCTATTTTGTAGGAATCAACTATGCAAGCTGAAACGGCAAGGGCGTTTGTGCCCAAATTAAAGATTAAAAAAACAACTATTAGAACGACACGTCCAAACCTACCCATAGATTTCTGCCCTCCCCTTTAATCGCGCCGAAAAACGTTGTGGGGTAAAAAATGTCTCTGTCAAATAGGTTGTCTATTCTTGCTGTAATACGGACTTTTTCTGTTAAGTTAGTCGAAAGTGCAAGATTGACTACGTAGTATCCCGGTGCTTTGTCAACTTTTGAATATGCCTCTGTGTTGATGTCTAATGTCAGATTGGGATACATTAGTGAATAGCCAAAAACTCCTTTCCACTTTGGAAACTTGGAGCAGGCAGTTCCTTTAGGACCTTCGAAGCTTATTTTTCTACCCACGCTACCGTATAGCTCCCCTTCCCACAGGTTTTTTCTTAGAGAGAGCGTAAATCCTTTTACTTTTACATCTTTTGAGGAGTTATCCCACTTTAAGACGACTCTATTTTTTATTATATTTGAGATTCTTTTGTAAATTGTGTCTTTTATCAGGAAGTAGTAGAACATTCCGGAAGCTTTAAAATCATCTCCTGTATATTCTGCAGATGGCATGAAGGCGTAAACTTTTTCAAAGTCTAAATCGTCGTTACCTTGAAGGACTGGATTGTTTCTGATGTGCATCTCTTCAAAAGAGGGAATTCTTACAGATTTTCCGAGATTCAGCTTGAGTGAAAGTCTTTCTGTTGCTTTGAACATTCCCGAAAGAGAGTAAGAAAACGTGTTTCCTACATCGTTAGCTTTGTCCCACCTTAAATTTGCAAGTAGCGAGTAGTTTTCATCTGAGAAAAAGTATTGTAAATAAGGGGAGACAACTGTTCTTTTTGCCTCTCCGAGTATTTTGTCGTTTTCGGAGAGTTTTCCGTAAGGGCGGGTAACGAGAGCCGATGGATTTTCCGTTGCGAAAGCTGCGTAGGAGGTGGACGGTAGGAAGTTGGCGTCCATTTTGGTTTTATACATATCTACTTTTGAAACTTCCACTCCAGTGGTAACTTTTCCTTTTAGAGCTTCAAAAGAGGCTTCTAAACTTGAGCCGTAGGATTTAACGTATCGCTTTTCTGTAGCTAAGAGTCCCGACGGAGAAACGGCTTTGCAGAAGAAGTATTGGCTGGGACATATGTTGTATCCTCTCTTTAAGTAGAACCAGTTGAAAAATACAGATACATCTATTTTTGTTCCGTTGAAGTTTTGTTTTATGCCTAATCTGTTTAGGTAGGTTCTTCTGTCTGTAAAAGTGTTATTCCCTTTTGTTATTAGTCCTCCTACTGATGATGGAAAGGTTGTGTCTCTGTCAATTCCGTAAGATTTTAGGTATAAGCCGGAATCGTGGTTTAGTTTCAGGTAATATGTGGAGTGTTTGCTGTAGCTTGAAACATCTGCCGTATAGAGCCCGTAAGCATCGGTGTAGTCGTCATAGTGTCCTTTTTCTTCGTTGTAGTTAAGGCTTAATATTCCTTTCCAGTGAGTTGTAGATATGCTTTTTATAAAATAGCTGTCGTTCGAACCGTCGGTGTTAACGTGGGAACCGAATTTAAGGTTTACGTCGTCTGCATCGTAAGTTATCAGGTTTATAACAGCCAAAGAGGCGTTAAATCCGTAGAGTGAAGTCATAGGACCGTAAACGATTTCTACCCTTTTAACGTTATCTAAAGAGATGTTATTGTTTGTGCTGAAAGAAGAGCCGGTAGAAGGGTCAGTTAGTGGTATTCCGTCTATTAAAACTTGAATCTTTTCAGAAAAGTAACTTTGACGAAGTCCCAAAGCACCTACAGCGTTAAGGTAGAATCCACTCTTCCTCACGTAAAACTCTGGTATTTTCTTTAGCAGGTCAAAAAGGTTCCTTACTCCCCACTTGTCGAGTTCTTCCCTGGTGATAACTCTCATGTATCTGGGGACGGAAGTATATGTTACGTATTCTTTAGTGGCAGATATTACTTTTAGTTCCTTTTCAAGCATGTAGTAAGAGTAAATGTTTTGAGGTTTTGCGTTAGAAGCACAGAAAAAGCTTAATCCTACTAACAATAGAGGTTTAACGCCTCTTTTTAAAACCATTACTTTCTCCTATCCTTTTTGCTTCTGCTATTATATATATCTATGCCTTTTTAATTTTATTTGCAGCTTTTATAAGTGATTCTGCTAGAATGGACAGTTCTGAATTGAAAACCGTTCTCATATCGAGCAGATAAAGATTGTTTTTTATTCTTCCGATAACGGGTGTTTCCTGCTTTCTCATTTCCTTGTCTAACTTTTCGGGGGGTAAATGAACGGCAATGCACCAAGTGGGAAGCTGCTGGGTGGGAAGTGCACCGCCGCCTACTTCTGAAGTATCTTGAATTAAAGATACTTTTGCCGGGAATCCTTTTGATTTTAGTAGTTGAATGAGCTCCTCTGCTTTTTTCTTTATCTCTTCCTGCGGTTGGGAGAGCAGTTTCCACGTGGGAACTTTTTCAAAAGCCAACTTTTCATCTAAGTAGTAAACGAGGGTGTTTTCAAGCACTGTTAAAGTCATTTTGTCTATACGCAGGGCTCTGTTTAATGGATGTTTTTTTATTATTTCTAAATACTTTCTTTTCCCCAGAATTATTCCTGCTTGAGCTCCTCCTAAAAGTTTATCACCGCTGAAGGATACGACGTCAACCCCTGCTTTTAAGACGTCCTGAACGGTAGGTTCGTAAGAGAGACCTATTTTCCTTACATCTATGAAGCTTCCGCTGCCTAAATCTTCATATACAGGAATACCGTATTTTTCGCCCAGTTCAACCAGCTCTTCTGTAGAGACGGATGCGGTAAATCCCATAATTTTGTAGTTGCTCGTGTGAACTTTTAACAGGAGTCCGGTGTTTTCTGAAATGGCGTTTTCGTAATCTTTTAGGTGGGTTTTGTTGGTTGTTCCTACTTCTTTCAAGATTGCTCCGCTCTGCTGCATAACGTCCGGAATTCGGAAAGAACCGCCTATTTCTATGAGTTCTCCCCTTGAAACGATAACTTCTTTCCCTCTGGCAAGAGCGGAAAGAACCAGAAGAACTGCTCCGGCATTATTGTTTACGACGCAAACATCTTCAGCTCCTGTGAGTTCTTTTAGTATCCATTCTAAGTTTCTATACCTTAATCCTCTTTTTCCCTTTTGTAGGTCGTATTCCAAATTTGAGTAACCGGTGATAAGCTCTTTTAAATACTCTGCTACTTCTTCTGATATGACTGCCCTTCCGAGGTTTGTATGTAGGACAACGCCGGTAGCGTTTATAACCTTGTGTAGTTTGGGCTTTAAGAGTTTTTTGAGTTTCTTTTTGATTTCTTCTTTGAGGAATTCAGGGTTGAGGTCTATCTTTTTGCCGTTGCGTATGTCTTCTCTTACTTCATCCAAAACATCTCTTATGGCTTTTCGCAGGAGGTATCTGGGTTTGTTTCCGAGTTCTGACAGTAAATCCTCGTCATTCAGGAAAACATCAACTTTTGGAATTCTTTTTAGAAGTTCTTTCAACGTGACCTTCCCCCTTTGGAATTTGCAGGTGCGATTATATCAGCCTTTGGGACCTCCCCATATGAAGCATACTGTATCGACAAACTTTTTATTCATGTCTTTTAACCTTTCGGCTATTATCTTCGTTATCGCTTCAAGCAGTTTGACGGCAAGGTTTGGGTCTTCCTGTTTTAATTTCTCGTATCCTTCTTTTTCAAGAATTAGGGCGTGGGTTTCTTTTAGAGCAACCGCTTTTGAAGAGTGGTAGTGATTGCTGAAAAAGGAAAGTTCTCCTAAAGGAGCTCCTGCGTCAACGGAAGCAACCTTTACGTCGTTTCCGAATGGGTCTGAACGGAAAAGCCCTACTTTTCCTCTTACAATGAAAAATATCCAGTTTCCCGGGTCTCCCTCTTCGAAGAGGACTTCTCCTTTAGGGAACACTTTGTAGTTGAGATACTTTGAGATTTCCTCTATCTCTTTTTCGGATAAAGATGAAAACAGCGGAAATTCCTTGGCAAGTTCTTCTTTAACCATTTCCAATCTCCCTATATGGATAAGATGATTTTAGTATTTCTACTACTTTTCCATCAAATTTTTCAACAAATAAAATTTTCTTTTTAGTGCCATTAATCGAAAATTCTAAAGTTTTGTTTCTCCCTGATACGGAGGCGACGTGATTTGAATACGTTGACATCATTCCTTTGGCGTGTTTGGATATTACAACGAGCGTGTCTGTGCTTTCAGGTATGATGAGGGAAGAAGGTGTGGGTTCAAGCTTTTGGGAAAATACTGGTAGTTTTTGGAGGAAAACCTTGAGTGAGATTTCTGTTTTTACGGCACTTTTAAGGGGTTTTTTTGTGGTGCTGGGGGGGTGGATTTTTCCTTCTTTTTCTAAAAATGTGTCTGTTGGAATTATCAAATCTGCCCTTGATGCGAAGTCGTCGTAAAAAGGAGTAAAGAGTATTTTGAATTCACCGCCTTCGGAAAGAGCGAACTTTTCATTTGAGTTAACGAAATAGATGCTGACTGAAGAGTTGAATTTGCTTTTAATTCTAAATTTCTTAGCTACATAGTAAGAGTTGGATTCTGGAGGGATAGGGTGTATGGAAGCACCTTTGAAGGTTTCTGCAACGATTTCCGCAATTTTTTCAGATTTAATTAAATCGTAAATGGTTCCCCCTACGATTAAAGAAAATCTTTTCCCGTGTAATAATTTGTTTAAACTCTCTGAAGTTAAAGTTTTTTCCATATCGTCTATGAATACTTTGTATGAAATAGAATCAAGTTTAGAAGGAAACTCTCCCACTCTAATGATTCTTTTGTGTTCCTGAATTACTTTAAGTCTTAAAAGCGTTGCAGTAACAGGGTTGCTTTCTTCTAAAAAATCCCCCACAACCACAAAAACATCGGAGTCAAACGCTTCTTTCAGACTACAAATGTTTAAGGTTTCCTCAACCTTTTCTAAAAACCTTTGGTAGTTGAAGGCATCGGATATCACATTTTTTGTTCTGAATTTATCGGCAATCAGGTCAATTTCCTCGCACGTGAGAGAGGAATCTACGAAGACTTCAAAATTACCTACTTTTAGCTTGTCTTCTATAACTTTCATTGCTTCTTCAAAGGATATTTCCTCTAAGCCGCTTCCTCTTTTTAACATCGGTTTTTTTAAGCGGTATTTAGAATAGACAATGTCCCATCCCCACTTTCCGTTAACGCACAAGTATCCTTTATTCTCTCCGTGGTTAACTCCTATTCTGCCCATTACCCTTTTTATTTCTCCTTCACAAGTGTCAACTTCCATATAGCATCCGCTTCCGCATAACGTGCAAGTTGTCCAAGTTTTTTCCAACTTCCAAGGTCTTCCCTTGTGCTTAAATGTCCTATCAAGCAAAGAACCTACTGGACATACGTCTATGCAGCTGCCACAATGTTCACAGCCACTTTCTTCAAAGTTTCCGTTGAAAGGAGAAATGTAAGCTTTATATCCCCTTTCCATTATTCCCAAAACTCTATTTCCCATGTTTTCGCCGCACATTCTTATGCACCTTCTGCAAAGGATGCATCTGTCTGTGTTTATTGCTATGAGTTTTCCTTCTATTAAAATCCTTTTTTTCCTGATTTCTTCTTTATACTTAATATCTTTGGATGCGTGTCTAAAACCTGTCATTTGGAGTTCACATTCTCCCGATTTATCGCAATCCTTACATTCGAGGGCGTGATTGTTTAGAATCATTCTAATTATTGTGGCTCTTGCCTTTCTTACCCTTGGTGTGTTTGTCCTAACAACCATGTTGGGTATGGCTTTTAACGTGCAGGCAGTTACAAGCCTTGGTGCTCCTTCTACTTCAACCAAACAAACCCTGCATGCACCTTCTGGTCTCAATTCTTTATGGTAACAGAAAGTGGGAATAACGATGCCGTTTCTTTCTGCAACTTTTAAAACAGTTTCTCCCGGGAACGCCTCACACTCTTTTCCGTCTATTATTATCGTAAAGCTTTCCATCTTTACTCCTTAAAAGGACATCTTTTTAGGGATATATGTTTTAGGTATTCGTCTTTGAATTTTCTAACAGTGGAAGAAACAGGATTGTGGGCAGCCATTCCCAAACCGCAGAACGAATTTTCCATAGCTTCTGCAACGGTTAAAAGAGTTTCAAGGTCATCTTCGCTTCCTACTCCTTTTTCTATCCTGTTGAGAATCCTTACTATCCAATCTGTTCCTTCTCTGCACGGTGCGCACTTGCCGCACGATTCGTGTCTGAAAAACATCGAAAGCCTCAGCGCTGCTTTTACTATGCAGTCCGTTTCATCTAAAACCATTACAGCACCCGAGCCGAGCATCGTTCCAGCTTTTGCAAGAGAAGGAAAATCCATTTTAACGCTTATTTCTTCCGAAGTAAGAACGGAGCTTGAAGCTCCGCCGGGAAATACAGCTTTGAGTTTTCTGTTTTCTTTTATTCCGCCGGCGTGCTCGAAAATTATCTCTTCTAACAGAGTTCCCATCGGCAGTTCGTAAACGCCCGGTTTTTTCACTTTACCGCTTACAGAGTAAAGTTTTGGACCTGGACAGTCTGGTGAACCTATGGAAGAATACCAATCAGCTCCTCTTTCTATTATGACGGGGATATTGGCAAGGGTTTCGACGTTGTTTACAACGGTTGGTTTCCACATAAAACCGGCGTTAACGGGGAAAGGTGGTTTTATTCGTGGTTCTCCCCTTTTGCCTTCAAGAGATTCTATGAGTGCCGTTTCTTCACCGCATATGTAAGCGCCGGCGCCAGAATGGATGAAAATGTCGAAGGAGAAGTCACTTCCTAAAATGTTTTTACCTAAAAATCCCTTATTCCTCGTTTCCTCTATGGCTTGAAGTAATATTTTCTTTCCTATCGGGTATTCCCCTCGCAGGTATATGTATCCGATACTGCATCCAGTAGCGTAAGCACCTATTAACATTCCTTCTATGATGGCGTGCGGGTCTTTTTCTATTATCAGCCTATCTTTAAACGTGCACGGTTCGCCCTCATCAGCGTTGCATATAAAATATTTGGGTTCTTTAAAATCGGCGGCTGCGAATTCCCACTTTAATCCTGTGGGAAAGCCTGCTCCTCCCCTTCCTCTCAAACCGCTTCTTTTGATTTCATCTATTACGTCTTGAGGAGACATTTCTTTTAGAACTTTCCTAAAGGCTTGGTAACCGCCGTGTTTTAGGTATACCTCAATGCGATGAGAGTTTTCCCTGCTAACGTTCCTGAGGATTATCTTTTCCATTTTCTTTCCTCTTAAACTCTTCTAAAACGGCAATAGCTTTTTGAGGGGTTAGGTTCGTGAATCTGGTTTCATTTACTGTCATTGCAGGTGCGCCGTTGCAGAGTCCCATACATTCAGCTTCTTCGATTGTGAATAGTCCGTCTTTTGTTGTTTCTCCGGGTTTAACGCCAAAGTGGTCACAAATGGCTTGTAGAATGGATTCTCCACCGTTGAGCATGCATGAAAGGTTGGTGCAGACCCTTACGACGTATTTTCCCTTCTTTTTCGTGTGGAACATAGCGTAGAAACGTGCTATTTCTTCCACTTCTACCGGTTTGACGCCGAGGATTTTTGCTATTACTTCCATATGTTCAGGCAGAATTTCAGGAAAGTGTTTTTCTACAATCCACAGTGCAGGCATGATTAAGGAACGGGCGGAGGGATAGGGGGAATTTCTTTTCAGCTTTTCTATTTCTTTAACTAACCAGTTTAGGTTGTCCATCTGAGCACCTTCAAAATATTCTCAATTTTGTATAGAAATTATAGCAGAAGGGAGATATGAAAATTTAAAAATTCTTGACATAATTTAGTTATTTGTCTAATTTTTTATTTAAAAATAGATGAGGGAGCTGAAGATGAAGGATTTGCTTGGAAGAGAAGTTAAAGACCTGTCAAACGAGCTTTGGTGGGGCGTTCCAAGAAGCCAGATTGAGTGGTATCCTACCGTTGATTACAGCAAATGTGTCGGATGCGGAATTTGTTTTATTACCTGTGCAGGAAAGAAAGTTTTTGACTGGGATGTGGAGAAGAATAGACCTGTTGTGGCAAGACCATACAACTGCATGGTGGGTTGCACTACCTGTGCAACTCTTTGTCCTGTTGGTGCGATTTCGTTTCCCAGCAAAGACTTTATAAAGAAGTTGGTGAAAGAAAACAAACTCATTCAAAAAGCTAAAGAGATAATAGAGGAAGCGGTGAAGAAGCAAAAAGAGGGGGAGTAAGTCCCCCTTAAACTTCTATCAGTTGATATTTTTTTCTCCCCATTTCGTATAGGTCGTTTCCGTAAATATCGTTGATAACGAAAGCCGGAAAATCCTCCACCTCCAACCTTCTCACAGCTTCAGGTCCTAAATCCTCGTAAGCTATAACTTCTGCCTTTTTAACGCACCTTGCAAGATACGCAGCTGCACCTCCCACAGCTCCAAAATAAACGCCTTTATACTTCTTAATCGCTTCTTTTACCTCTTGATTCCTTGCTCCCTTACCTATCATACCTTTTAATCCGACCTCTAAAAGTTTCGGAGCGTAGGGGTCCATTCTGTAGCTTGTAGTAGGTCCTACAGAACCTATGGGTTTACCCGGCTTGGCTGGTGCAGGACCAGCGTAGTAGATAATTTGTCCTTTAACATCAAACGGTAGAGGTTCTCCCCTTTCTAACGCTTCAACCATTCTTTTGTGAGCTGCGTCTCTTGCTGTGTAAATGACGCCGGAGATAAGAACGAAATCTCCTGCTTTCAGGTTTTCAATAACGCTGTCATCTAAAATGGGAGTTGTAATCCTTATTGCAGACACGCAAACCTCCTTGAGTTCATTTTTAACATAGTATAACAAAAGGGATAAATTTTCCTAAGTCAAAACCTTTAGCGGGGTTAGAATCGCATGAGGAGAGAAGTTTTATTTTTTATTTTTATGTTCTTGGTGGGTTTTTGTTTTCTGGCAACCGGGACAAAGAGATGTAACGCTCAGAAGCAAACGTTTGTCCCTCAAAAGGTTAAAACGAATGAAGTTAAAGCTTTAAAGCCCAATTTACCGAAGGCTTTTCCTTCAAAATACCCTTCTCACGTTTCACTTGCTTACTTACCTCTTAAAGAGAGAAAGAAGGAATTTATA
>JAMOPR010000221.1 GCA_027064485.1 Desulfurobacteriaceae bacterium
TGATTTGAAAAGTCCCATTCTATTAACTTCTATTAAGGCTTCTTCAGGTTTAGGGAAAATTAATCCTTCACTTTTCCTTGCTCCTTGAAGTATTATTATCTTCGTTATTTCCATTCTCTACTCCTAAGTATTTTAGTACAAACAGAGTTTGTTCTCTAGTAAGGAGAATGTGAGATTTACTTTATACTCAACTTGAGCTCCTAAAGAGCTTGAGTTTAAGCTTAGGAATATAAACAGTAACGGGAAGATTCTCGTAGAGCTCATTTCCTTTCTCTTTTAACTTAATTTCTATTTCTCCGTGAAGGCCTCTCTTTTCTAGAGGTCCTACTAAAAACGGAGGCTTTAATTTTAGATTTGGATTGATTTTGACTATATTTCCTTTTAAAATCTTTCCTGAAGGTAGTTTTACCAGAGCTTTATCTCCTAGCTTAACCTCTGGTAAAACTTTAGATGGAATGTAAACTATAACTTTATAGCTGTTTTCTTTAATTAATTCAACAACTTTCTCGCCGGTATTTATCGTTGAGCAGGAAGGGAATACAAAGGATACTTTTGCAGGAAAGGGAGCTTTTATTAGCTGAACGCTTTCCGACTTTAACCTTTCTAATTGTGCTTTTGTCTGTTCAATTTGGGTGTCAATTGAAGTGATTAATGGTAGAAATGGGTTAGGTGGTGTCCCGGTCTTTGACAAGTATGTAGCTTTTTTTAGTTCTTCTTCTTTAGCTGTTAGCTCTATCTGAATTCTTTCCTTTTCTTTAATTAAGTTTTTCAAATTATTCTTGAGTAAGTTTATGTCATAAAGTGTTGCGTATCCTTTGTTTAGAAGTTTTTTAACTTTGTTAAGTCTACTTTCAAGCTCTCTTTCTTCCTTTTCAATTTGATTTAACCTATTTTTAAGTATTGATATTTCCTTTTTTATACTCTGAGGAGAATTAACTCTTAAAGTTACAAGGATTTTATCTTGTTTTGCTTTCCTAGTTCCTTCTTTAATAATCTTATTTTTTATTTTTTCAAGCTTTTTTATCTTCTGAATTAAAGCTTCTATTTCCTTTTCCCTTGAAGGATTTTTTATTATCCCGATTACCTTTCCTTTCTCTACTTTATTTCCCACTTTAACGTAAGACTCAAATTTACCAGAGATGGTAGAGTAAATTACCGATTTATCGGATTCTATTATTCCTGTAAATCTATACGTGAAAAACTCTCTAAAGAGAACTATTAGGATCCCTATAAATATGAAAAAACTGACAACTCTTAAAAACCACTTCCTGGCCCTTGAAGGAGGTAAGGGAGGTGGATGTTCAACTTCAAGGGGGGTAGGGGCTCTAAAACGTTCTCTTAAGCTTTTAGAAATTGAGAACCTTTTCATCTGACTACAATTTCCTCTGGAAGGGTTTTAGCGTCTAAAAAGACCAACTTAAACTTCCTTCTACCTTTCTTCTCTTCTAAGTAAATTCTAAAGTCCGTTAGGTTTTGAACAGCTACACTTTTTATTCCTTCCATCTTAATCATATTAACAGCTTTTATAAATTCTACCCTTGGTTTTTTAAAGAAGGACTGGCTGGGGGGAAGTTCTTTTTCAACTGATAGGGATATTAAAACAGGTTTAAGCTCTTTTAATGAAAGCTGCGCGTACTCGGAAGCTTTTCTCTTTAAGTAATTGATGTTGGTTGAGTAGCACATTACGTTTATACCGTCTACAATTTCTAAAACGGTTTCTGTAAGGCTTGTTCCATCGT
>JAMOPR010000222.1 GCA_027064485.1 Desulfurobacteriaceae bacterium
ATTTAAGGGCGATTTATATTCCCCAAAAAAGAAGGTATAGAAACTTTCCGTCATCTACTTGGCTTTTAAACGGAAAACCAATGGGTTGGTGTTTATTAGAAGTGAGGAAAAAAGGAAATGCCAATTAAACTTTTACTGAAGTTTCAAGCTGGTAAAAAAATTCCTGCATCAAGCTTAAAACCTAAAACAGTTCATGGAATATTTTTCTCATTGCTTCCTAAAGATATTGGAGAGATTTTCCACGTTCCTTCGGTTAAACCGTTTTCTCTTTTTTATCCTGCTTACTTCAAGTCGCCAAATAAAAATCAAATTTCTTTTACGATAGAAATGAACATCCTCAATAATAAACTATTTCCTAAAATTTCACAATTGTTGTTTAGAAAAACTCTTTTAGAGAAAGAATTTGTTGCAAATGTTGATGAAGTGAAACTTCGGTTAACTACCGTGAAAGCTAAAGACGTTACAACTTTTGAATCTTTAATGGCAAAAGCCAAACCTTTAAAAGAATTGATATTTGACTTCGTAACACCTACAACTTTTAAGAAAGGACGTTACGATTACGTTCTCCCAGAACCTTACCTTGTGTTTAAAAGTCTGCTAAACAAATGGAACGCCTTTTCTCCGATTAAAATTTCTGATAAAAAGTTGCTTTCTTTCGTTAAAAAAAACATTTTAATTTCTGGTTGCTGGATAAAAACCAAAAAGACAGAATTAATGAGTAGAGCGAAAATAACAGGTTTTAGCGGAAGAGTCTTCTTTTATGTAGCAAATTTTGATGAAGAAAAATTAAAAATACTTAACGCCCTTTCGCGCTTTGCCGAATTTTCCGGCGTTGGGAGAAAAACCACAATGGGATTCGGAAAAGTAAAACTTGCTCAAAAAAGAGAAGGGGATGAACAGGACTTTTAAAGTAATGGTTTCGCCTGTTTCTACACAGGTATTCCCTGTTATTGTAACAGCGTTAACGATAAAACCTGAAAAGGTTGTTCTACTCTCAACTCCAAAGGTAGAAATTTTTACCAAATTAATCAAAAGAGCATTACTTTTTGCTGGAATAGAAGTTGAAGAAAGAACTATTAATCCCTATTCTTTCAACTCTATTAAGAAGAAAACGAAAGATTTACAAAATCCTTTTTTACTTCTCAACTGCGGGACAAAGTTTACAGCGATTGCTCTTTTCAGGTTATTCGGTGAGGAAAACGCCTACTATTACACTCCAGACGGAAAGATAATTGATTTTAACAGTAATCTTTTGAAAAGAGTCTCTCAAGAACTTGTAGATGTTGAACTTCACTCCCAAATGTATGGTTTTGAAATCGTTGAAGAAAGGCAGGATCACGAAAAGATAAGAATGAGAGAAAAACTTACACGATACATTGCTTCTAAACCATCGCTGCTGCCCGTTCTTGCAAAGCTTTACCAAGAGGGCTCTGCACGGATTTTGCCCAACGAGTTTGTTGATTTAGCAAAAAGGTTTGAAATTGTGGTTTATAGGGGCGGAAAATATGTCGTTCTTGACAGAGAATACGTTGGCGGAAAGTGGCTTGAAGAGTTTACGTTCTTAGAGCTCCTGAAAAAAAAATTTTATGACGTGAGAATAGGAGTAAAGGTTGAATGGTTTGAAGAAGGGGTAATTAACGAGATAGACGTTATGGCAACGAAGCATAATCAACTTCATATCTTTTCCTGCAAGACCGGAAAAAACGTAAAAGAAATAGCTAAACATCTTTACGAACT
>JAMOPR010000223.1 GCA_027064485.1 Desulfurobacteriaceae bacterium
TCATTATTTCTTGGTAACTTTCAAGGGCTTTATTTCTTATCTCCACCAGCAAACGAAGGGAAATATCAGCTTTTTCGATAGTATATACTGCCCGCTGCAAATTTTCCACTTTCCCAGAAGCCAATTGCTTTTCTACAGCTCTGGCTTCTAACTGGTCACTATTAACGTCCTTCAAAAACTCCTTAAAAATCTCACTAAATCCTTTCTCTTTACCAGTCTTCTCTTCAGAATTTAAACTAAGTAAAGAAGGTGCATTAACGTCAAACTCAACCTTCATTCTATATCTCCCTTATTAGGCTTTAAGGATATCTACAGTGTTTAAAATCTCGTTCTTACAGGTATTAAAAGCAGTAAGGTTTGCTTCATAACTCCTCATAGCCGAAATCATATCTACCATTTCCTTTAAAGGGTCAACGTTTGGAAGCCTAACGTATCCGTTTTTATCTGCAAGAGGATTTGCAGGGTCATACTTCATTTTAAACGGAGATGGGTCTTCCGCAATTTTCTTTACTCTCACTTCATACAAATTAACGTTCCCCTCTTTCTTCAAAACAGCTTCAAAAACAGGTAGTTTCCTTCTGTAAGGTTGACCGTTTTCATCAAGAGAATTGGCGTTAGCAAGGTTGCTGGAGTGAATATCCATCCTTACCCTTTGAGCTATCATACCTGTAAGGGATATCTCAAGCCCTTTAAAAATCACGGCTACCTCCCTTGAATACTCAGTTTAAGCTTACCCAACTCTTTCCTAAGAACCTCGTTCAGAGTCCTTACCATTATCGCAGTTTCAGCCAACTTACCCAACTCTTTATCAAGATTAACCTTATTTCCGTCATAACCGCTCACGTCCTGAACTTCTACTTCTTTAAGTTTCTCCTCTCCCGAAGGGTCGATATGTTTCGGGTCCGTCTTCTTTAAAGGAATAGAAGCTTCCAATTCCTTTTCAAATACCAAATCCTTGGGCTTGTAAAAGGGAGTGTCAGCATTGGCAATATTACTCTGTATAACTTTTGAACGGTCAAAATAGTAGGCTCCCCACTTTTCTATAACATCCAATTCACCAAAAATCCCCTTCATCTAACCTCCCCCTGCATCTTAGCATCATCATAAATCAAAGCAGCAAGCTTTGAAAAATCATCCTTACACAATTTCAAAGTAGGCACAACTTTTTCCGCATCTTCCAATTTTCCTAATCGAACTGCCGAAATTACAAAGTAGCTATAAGTATAACAATCCTTCTCGCTTCCTTCCAGAAGCCACTTCGACAAAGAGTAAGAAAAGCTGTAACCCTCCTTCAAAAGCGCCGAATCCAAGAATTTATCGATTGCCGCTCTAACAATCATTGAATTTCTATACCTCTTTATAAGAGCTTTATCTCCCTTCAAAAGATTAAAAGCATCATTAATTTTTCCCTTTTCCGAAAAATAATAAACTTCTATAGCTTTCACTTCTACATCGCTTTCCGAACACGCTGATTTCAAAGGTTCAATTCCATTCACATCTCTACCAGGCAAAAACATATTTATTTCATACAGCAGCTTCCAATAGTCACACCTATTTTTATCCTTCACTTTACTCAAAAACTTGAGCGCATCCTTAAATTCCTTATCTTCAAACAAAGCCCGAGCCATTAAAATTATATCCTCATCCGTATTCCACTTCCTTATCATAAAATTCAAAAGATTTATTCTAAGCTTCCTCATATCACACATCTTAAGGTCTGAAACTATTTTCAGAAGCACTTGCCTGCTGAAAATCTCCTGAAAAAATTCAGGATTTGACCTGTAAAGTTCACACATCTTTTTAGCAGGAAGGGACAAAAGATATGGAGACCAAAGAAAACGGAAAAATTCTCTCTGTTCATACTTTACCTGCTGAGGGAAAACGAGGGAAACCTCCCAAGTGAGCCTCTTAAAAACAACGTCTGGAGCTCCCAGCTTAAAAACCAAGTATCCCAAATCGGCAAGAGCATAGACTCCAACATAGGTGGTTCTGTAATTTACCAGTATTTGAGCAACATACTTTACAGGGTCTTTAAAAGCTTTATCCTTTGTAAGCTCCGTTCTATATTTAATCTCCGGATGCTTCATCATAGGAATTATCTTTAAACGGGCAACGTGTGCTTCCTGCGTTTTTGGATAATCCCTTATCACCGAATAGTAGTAAACGAAAGCCAACTTCCTGTTTCCCCTCCTCAGCTCTATGTCCCCTAACCTCAGAATAGCTTTTCTTATTATTGAATGGTCTTTAGTAAGGCTAAGAATTCTCCTAAAAAGTTGCTCTGCAAACTTTAAATTTCCTGTTCTGTAAACGTTTTCAGCAACGTAGTAATAGTATTCCGGATTATCTATTAAGTAGTTTTCATACTGTCTATAAACCTTAAAGAAAAAAGGCAGAGCTTCTTTATACCTGCCTTTGCTAAACAACATCAAACCTCTAACAAATTCCAGTTCTTTGTCTTCCTGAGGAGTTATAAAGTTAGAAGTGGAAACGATTATGTAATACTCATCTGCCATATCGGGTCTTCTTATCCACACCGCAGTTCTTATAATCCCTATCGTAGTTTCAATCTTTTGTTCTTCCGTTTTTGCAGCTAAAAAAGCAACCCTGTATAGAGTTAAAGCCTGCTCGTAAAATTTAAGCGCCTCATAAATTTTGGCTTTAGTGTAATAATACTCCCAGGGAAGTGCTTCATTTTCTTTGAAAGTCATAAAGTAGAGTTGAATATAGTTCAGTGCTTGCCACAAATACTTTTTATTTCCCGTTTTTCTCCCTATGGCATAGTAAGTTTTCGCAAGCATCAACAATGATTTTCTATAAAACGGAGAATTGGGCTTTAAAGCTTTTAGAAAATACTCCAAGGCAGTAGAGTAAGAACCTATCCTATACTGCTTTAAACCTTTTTGGAAAAGAACCTTTTCTTTATCTACAGTCAGTGTTTCACCGCCAAAGGAACATTGCAAAAAGAAAAGGGAAAAAATAAATACAAAAAAAAACAACTTCCTCATCGTTTACACTCTAATTTCCAGAGAACCTTTTTCTCTTTCAAGCTTTCCAGAATAAACGGGCTTCCCTTTAACTTTGAAAGACAGAACACCGCCCAATCCCAAAGAACGAACGATACTTCTAACTTCTTCTATCAGAGCAGAATCAACCAAAGAAGAATCCGAAAAGTTCAATTGCAAATTGATAAAACCCGGACGATAGGCAGCCTTCATGGAAAACTGATTCAAGTTGACTTCAAACTGGGACACAGTTTTAAATAAGGCACTACCGTTTTCCAATTGAGAAGATTGCTGATTGGAAGAGTTACCACTTCCACCATCAGAATAGGAAAGATGAGAACCAACCGTGCTGGGCAAGTTTACGTTTTGGTTCGATAAACTATCCAAGGAATGCATTAAGTTTCCGTCCTTCCTTTCGATATCCAAAGGTTTAAACGTTAGAAGATTGTTGTTCGATTCAGGTCTTTGATTTTCAAAACTTTTTTCAAAACTTTTGAGTATATCCTCCTTTAAAGGCACAATTTCACTGTTACGTTCAAGTTTAAGCGACTGCTCTTTAAAGGTTTCTCCCTTTTTTACCGTTTTAAACAAAACCTTCTTTAAATCGTTCTTTTTGTTTTCTGAAATGACAGCAACCCTTTTTAACTTTTCATCCATTTCTTTTTTATTTTCGGAAGCTGCAATTAACAAAGCTTCAATTTTTCTTGGATTTACTATCCTTAAACCTTTTAACTGTTCACTTTCAGCAGTATCAACTTCCTTTGACAAATTAACAGAAGTTCCTATACCAACCAGTTCTCTTTTTAAACTACTCTTAAGTTCATCTTCTTTACTTTTCACTTTAAGCGCTTTCCCTAAAAACTGAACTACAGGTTTTAAATCCAACGTCTTTTTCAGCTTTCTATCACTCAAACTAACCGTTTTTTTCACTACCCCAATTTCTGATTTCAAACCAGTTAACTTTCCTTTCGTAAAATACTTAAACTCTTTCGATTCCTTACCATCCACCAGCTTAACCGCTTTTTTCAACGATTTAGAGTTAACCTTTAAATCAACCTTCCGTTTTGCAACGCTCTTACCCTTTAACTCAGTTAGTTTTCTTAACACTTGTTTCAAATTCTCTATTTTTACTCTGGCAGTTTTTGTCTCATCAACCGAGGAAGTGTGGAAACTTTCTAACTTCCGAGCTTCAAGATTTCCCACCAAGTGAACGAAATTCTCTCCATGATTTTCTTTTTTTCTCAGCGAATTCAGTTTTTTCAAATCATCCTTTCTTCCTTCCAATCTACGTTGCAAAACCTCTTTGCCGTCAAAAGAATTACGCTTTTCCTCTTCTAAAGCGAGTTTAGAAACTGTTACTTTAACGTAAAGCCTTCTACCGTCAGTCAAAATATTTCGAACAGCCTTAAACTTTCCACGTGCCGAAAACTTTTCCACTTTTTTGGAGAAAAACTTTCCCTTTCCTCTAATAGGTTCCGATTTCTCTGTTTTCTTCTCCAAAAGGTGAAAAATTAAAGCCTCAGAAGAAACAATTTTACTCGGCTGAACATTCTTTTCCTTTACTTCACTTAACTGTTTGCCAAAAAGAGAAAGCAAATCTTCAAAGTTACTACCAGCAAAATCACTCAAAACCTTATCATTAGCCTTTTTACCTTTTAATCCGACACCACTACATTTATTTCCCGAGAAAAGCAACGAAAGTAAATTTACCATCCCAAATCTCCCCTACAACGGCACAACTACTATTATACAGAATTATCAAGGTAATCCCTCAGTTTTAGAATAGCCGCTTTTTTAATTTGAGAAACCCTTGAAACGGAAACCCCCATAATCTCCGCAGCAGATTTTAAATCCAATTCTTCCACAAAAAGAAGTTGAAGAACAAGCTTTTCATTATCGTTCAACTTTGCAATTGCTTTAGCCAAAACTTCTTTTAAATCTTTCAGTATTACTAACTCTTCCGGAGAATCATCAGAAGCTAACGTATCACCTAAGGTCAAGGAACTATCATCTCCAAATAACTTTTCCTCTATGCTTAAAAATACAGCTGCTTCCTCTTTTACATCCTGCAAATCCCCGTTCTTTATCTTTTCTCTAACTCCCCTCGGAACAAAATCAAGTTTACGGAGAAAATCAAGAATCTCCCCTCTGATTTTTATGTAAGCGTAAGTGGAAAAACGAGCTTTATTTTTATCGTAGTTTTCAATGGCTTTAATCAATCCTATAACGCCTACATTGACAAGTTCATCAAACTCTAAAACCCCTTCAGGCAGCTTTCTGTAAATTTTGTTAGCGACATTCTTAACTAAAGGTAAATGTTCTTCTACTAACTCTTTTTTTGACTTTGTATACATAACCTCTACTACCTTAAAAAGCGGAATAATTTTGTTATAAAGCCTTCTTTAGCCTCGTCTTTAATTACCTCCCCAACCTCAAGCTGAACCATTTTCTTTATTTCAAGAGAATAAGGGTCAGAGGGATAATCTCTTAGGATAATTTTCTTTTTAAGTAAACACTCTCTCACCCTTTTGGAAAAAGGCAAAATCCCCACCAAAGGCAAGTTTAACCCTAAAAACTCTCTGGCAGACCTTTTCAATCTCTCGTATGTGCTATACCCTTCCTCTTTTGAAGAACACATATTAACAACTACCTTAAAGGAACCGTAACCGTAGAGCCTATACACCGACTTAATAAAAGCATAAGCATCCGTTAACGCCGTTGGCTCAGGTGTAGTAACGATATACGTGGCGTCGGCTATACGAGAAAATCCCACAGTTTGCTTGTTCAAACCTGCAGCGTTGTCTATAACAACGTAATCGTAGTCGTAGAATTTCTCCTCCAACTGGTAAATAAAATCGCTGGATTCAAAAGAATCAAACTCCATAAGGCTTTCTATTCCAGAAAATCCCAAAATAACGTCAAAACCTAAAGCTTTTTGAATAACATTTTCAACTCGCTCACCTTCAAGTAAAGACTTCAAAGTTTTGTTCGGTTTCAAGTTTAAAACAACGTGAACGTTACCAAGCCCAATATCACAATCAAGCAGAAGAACTTTTTTATCAAAATAGGTAGATAGCGCGTAAGCCATAGAAACCGACACGCTTGTTTTCCCAACTCCTCCTTTACCGCTCGATACAGTTAAAATCTTGGAACGCCTTTTCTTCTTTTTACCTTTCTTAACAGCTCTTACTAAACTTTCTAACTGCCCGTTCATCTACTTCCCTAAGAGTATGTCTGTAATAGTTTCAGGAGATAGAACCTTCAAATCCTCAGGAACTCTCTGTCCGGTGCTCACGTAGGAAAGCGGCAAAGAAGATATAAAAGGTAAATTCAGCAAATTTCCCGGTTTTGAAGTTTCATCTAACTTTGTAAGAAATAAAGAATTTACAGGGAAAAAAGACCTGTATCTGTTAATTACCTCAATGGCTTCAGAGGTTTCGTAGTTACAACTCAAAAGCAATAGAACGTTAAATGGAACGTTTAATCCCGAAAGAGTAACCTTAATTTCACCCAAGCGCCAGTAATCGTAATGACTCCTGCCAACAGTATCTATAAGAATAACGTCCAAATCTTCTAACTTTTCTGCTACTTCCCTCATCTTTTTAGAATCAGAAACAACAAAGTAGGGAACGTTCAAAACGTGCGCGTATTCCCTAACCTGTTGAACGGCTGCAACTTTAAACGTATCGGTAGTTATTATTCCTACGTTCAAATCCTCTTCTATGACAAACTTTGAAGCAAGCTTAAATAAATTGGTCGTTTTACCCACACCTGTAGGACCGACAAAAACGTAAACAGTTTTCTCTCCTCTCCTGGGCTTAAAATCACCGGTAAATTTAATCTTTGCCGAAATACCCTTTAAAAGAGCTTCTTTAAAGGAAGAAGCGTTCAAATCAAGTTTTTCAGTTTCTATATCAAGACCGCAGGACTCTTTGACAATTTCTACAGCAACCTCAGGCTTGACTCCCTTCTTTACCAAATGCTGAATCAGTTCAACAGCATCACCTGCAAACTCCGTAAGAATTTCCTTGTCTAAGGAAACACCGCTGTCGATATGGTCAGGAACAGGCAGAGGAACGTTTGAAGTATTGGAAACAACATCTTTTATTTCTGAAACCAGCTGCTTTAACTCTTCAATTTCCCTTTCAACCTTTTGAATATCTTGGGAAGAACCCCCTTCTAATTTCTGGTTGTCATCGCCGTTAACTGAAAAGAAAACCCTAAAATACTTCTTTCTAAAAGGCGGGATTCCCCTCTTTTCAACTTCGTAATACAATATATATGCGTTCTCTCCCAATTCTTTCTTGGCTTTTTCTACTACCGACTCAAAATCTTCACCCTCATAAACTTTCACGTCCATTACGCTTTAACCGTCCCTATTAAGTTAACCTTAACTCCCGGTTCTATCTCAGCGTAAGAAAGCACAGCAACACTTGGCAGATATGATTCTAAAATCTTTCTAACATATCTCCTCACAGCCGGTGAAGTTAATATCACCGGTGTCATCTGATTAATTATAAACTTTTCAACGTTTTGACTCACAGATTTCACTAAATTTTGAACAAATATAGGGTCAAGAGGAGGTAAATAGCCGTTATTTTCCTTTACCCTCTCCATTATGTAACTTTCAACTTCCGGAGATAAGGAAAGAGCCGTTAAAACCCCATCTTTAGCGTAAAGGCTTGTAATAAGCCGTGAAAGCGCCTGTCTTGCAAATTCGGTTAAAACGTCTGGGTCTCTCGTTTTTTCTACGTTATCTGCAACAGCCTCAATAATGGTAAGTAAATCTTTTACGGGAACTCCTTCTCTGAGCAAGTTTTGAATGACTCTTGTAAGAACGCCGTAAGGAACTACTTCCGGAACTATCTCTTTTACCACCGGATATTTCTTGGCTAAATTATCAACTAACTGCTTAACTTCTATCCTTGTAACAATTTCGTGAGCATGCTTCTTTATAACCTCTGAAAGATGGGTAACTATCACGGTAGGAATATCAACTACTGTATAGCCCAAGAGTTTGGCTCTATCTTTTTGGCTTTCATCTATCCAATAAGCCGTTAAACCAAATGCAGGTTCTTTAGTAGGAATACCTTCTATTTTCCCTTTCGTTCCTCCAGTATCTATGGCTAAATACTTGCCCGGAACTACCTCGCCCCGGGCTATTTCTACATCCCTCAGCAGTATCCTATACTCTCCCGGCTTTAACTCTAAATTATCTTTCAAGTGAATAAGCGGAACCACTATTCCTAACTCTTTAGCTATCTGCTTCCTCAAATTCCTTATCTTCTTTACAATTTCTCCGTTTTGCGATTCATCAACATAAGGAATGAGAGAGTAACCTATCTCCAAGGCGAGCGGTTCTGGTTGAACCACAATTTCTTCCGGTTTTTCTTCAACCTTTTGAGACTGCTTCAAAAGCTCTCGCGCTTTCTTCTCTGCTTCTTCAATTTCCTTTTGCTTTTCCGACTGGTATATCATGTAAGCAGCAACAGCTATAAGGGCAGAAAGCAATGCAAACGGAACAGTAGGCATACCGGGAACTATCGCCATAACGGCAAGAGCCAAAGATGCCATCAAAAGAGGTTTATAGTAGCTTGTAAGTTGCTTAAATACTTCGTGACCTAAGTCTGTTTCGGATGCTGCCCTTGTTACCATTAAACCTGCTGCCGTAGAAGTAACAAGGGAGGGAATCTGTGAAACAAGTCCATCACCTACAGTCAAAAGGGTAAACGTCTTTGCAGCGTCAGCAAAACTCATGTGATGCTGAAGGACTCCTATTATGAGACCGCCAATAATGTTTATAAAAGTAATTATTATGCCTGCAATAGCATCGCCGCGGATAAACTTTGAAGCACCGTCCATCGCGCCGTAAAAGTCTGCCTCCCTCGCTATCTCCTCCCTTCTCCTCCTCGCCTCCTGCTCATCTATCAATCCTGCATTAAGGTCTGCATCTATGCTCATCTGCTTGCCGGGCATAGCATCAAGGGTAAATCTCGCTGCTACTTCAGAGATACGTTCGGTTCCTTTTGTTATAACGATGTAGTTGATAACAACCAAAATGAAGAACACCACAAGACCAACAACGTAATTACCCCCAACGACAAACTCACCAAAAGCCCTGATAACGCTACCTGCCGCATCGGGACCTTCGTTGCCGTGGAGGAGTATCCTTCTGGTGGTAGCAACGTTAAGGGACAACCTAAAAAGGGTTGCTAAGAGAAGAAGTGAAGGGAATGAGGAAAGTTCAAGGGGATGGTTAACGTAAACG
>JAMOPR010000224.1 GCA_027064485.1 Desulfurobacteriaceae bacterium
GAATACCAACTGAGGCATAAATGTTTTTTGAAGATTCAGCCACTTTTATTGCTTTCTTAGAATCTTCAAGGTCACACCCTACAGTAACTACCGCGTCTAACTTTTCTTCGCATTCCTTTATTATTTGTTCTCTATCTTCGTCAAATTGAGGAAAGTGAACATGAGCGTGGGTATCTATCAAGAGTTCCTCCTTTTTATTATTCCCTGATATCCTGCTTCCTTTAGTTTTCTAAGTGTTTGATAGGCTTCTTTGTAAGTTTTGTAGTATCCGGTTATAACCTTTACGTAGTTTTTCGTTATTAGCGTTTTTGTCGGAAAACCTCTGCTGTTTAAATTACTTGCAAGTTTTAAAGCGTTTGCCTTGTTCCTAAAAATCCCCACCTGCACATAATACTTTCCTTCTTCCTTTTGCTCATTCTGTTTTGGTTTTTCAGTTTTCGTAACTTGCTTTTTAACTTCTTTCTTTTCCTCTTTTTTCTGCTTTGGTTGATTATTTTGAGCAGGAGGTTGCTTTACTTCAGCCTGCTCTTGTTCTTTATTCTCTGTTTTATTCTCCCGTTTTATTTCCTTTTTCACTTCCTGCTTTTTGGGTTTTACCGCTTCCTTGACGACTTTTTCTTCTATCGGTCTTGAAACTGGATTTAATTCTGCCAAAGTTCTCAGAAGTTTCTTCTTCTCCACTTCAAATTTTGCGCTTGCCTGCTTAAATCCGGCTTCTTTTCCCACAAAGTATCCCACCATGTAAGCAAGTGCCATAACGAACGCTGCAACGAACATGAGTATTACTTGAAGTTTTTTTCCATTCTCCATTACATCCTCCTTGGAGCGTTTACGTTAATAATTTCAAGCCCTTTGGCTACAGTTTTCTTTACTGCGCTTATCAAATACAGCCTTGCTTCACTTAAGGTTTTATTGCTTTCGTCTATTACTTTGTGCTTGTTGTAGAACTTGTGCAGTTTTGATGCAAGCTCAATGAGGTAGTAGGTTAACCTGTGAGGTTCCATTCTTTCTGCTACATGCTGAAGTTCATACCTTAAGGAATAGCAGGCGGTTATCAGTTCCTTTTCCTCTTCAGAAGATAACAGGTGAAGATTTTCATCGGAAGGTTTCAGCCCTTTTTCTTCAGCTTTGTCAAGAATGCTGCACAATCTTGCATGTGCATATTGAACGTAATAAACAGGGTTTTCACTCTTTTGAGAAAGAGCAAGGTCTATATCAAAATCGAGGGGTGTATCGTGTCTTTTAAGGAGAAAGAAGAACCTAACAGCATCTGCTCCAACTTCTTCCATTAGCCAACGTAGCGTTACGAAATTCCCCGCCCTTTTAGACATCTTTACTTCCTGACCGTTTTTAAACAGTTTAACTAATTGGATAAGAACTACTTCAAGCCAGTTAGGGTCTTTTCCGAATGCCTCTATTGCAGCTTTTACCCTTTTGACGTATCCGTGGTGGTCTGCTCCCCATACATTTACAGCTTTATCGTATCCCCTTTCTATTTTATTGAGGTGGTAGGCTATATCGGCTGCAAAGTAGGTATATTCTCCGTTGCTCCTTTTTACGACTCTGTCTTTATCATCTCCGAAAGCCGTTGACTTAAACCACAGTGCTCCCTCTTTTTCGTAGATTAAACCTTTGTCTTTTAGCGTTTCTATGGCTTTTTCTATCATTCCTTTTTCGTGGAGCGTTTTTTCGCTGAACCAATTATCAAATTCAACTCTGAGCGTTTTT
>JAMOPR010000225.1 GCA_027064485.1 Desulfurobacteriaceae bacterium
CCTTTTTCGCCATCTGCTTTTCTATGTTGGAGCTGATTTCCCATTATAGAGCTTTACTTTTGACCTTTTTCTAGAGAGCTATTTTTTCCTAAACCCCACTTAATTTCCTTTCTAAAGCTCTAGCTTTCCTGCAAGATCCCGATATTCTTTCTTTTAATGCTAATTAGTTTTTGAAGACTCTGATTAAGCTTATTAAGCTTTGGAATTGTTAAAGTAGAGCCTTAGTTTGCAATCTAAAAGCCTAGGCTCTTGTTTTTCGTAAGGTAGGAGAAGAGAGACCGGTTACCTGAGTAGGATGCCCTTGTGGTAACTTACGAATTTTGAGGGGATAAAGCTCTAGTTTGGGCATGTGAAGGCTACTTTTAGAATTGAAACTCCAAAAAAGTATGAAAGTGGAGCTTTGCAAATTCGGGATTTTGTTTTTAAAGAACAAAGGTCTTATACTTGAACTTCAGCTTTACTTAAGGAAGTAGAGTTCAATTTCTGAGATCAAATTTTTAGAAACGTTTTTGAAGTAAGAGTTTTGTTAGTGAAGTTCAAAGTCTCAAAGGAAAGTTGAAAAATAAAATACGGGAGTGTCCACCCTACTTTAGGTTTAAGATTTGAAATTTTTACACACTTGGGTGGACATTTCCCTCCCCTTTCTTTTGCTCATGATAGGTATTTTACCTCATATCTCTTTTTTGAACGCAGCAATATTTACGCGCTCGGAAGGAAGTTAGGTTTGTAATAACTCTTAAGAAAGAGAGTTTAGCTACTTCATTAAAAGTTTCTCTAACACCTATACCTTTGATTGCAATAGCTCTAAAATCTGGTCTTTTTAGGAAATTAAGATCCTTCCTTAAGATTTTTACGGATAAGATATTTGAGAGATCTCGTTTGTTATATTGAAAAACAATAGGAATATCCAGGGATAATTTTTGCTCTTTCATTTCGTTTAGAAGTTCTTTTAAAGAGATTATATTAGATTCGTGTCTGCTTATTTGACTATCAGCAACGAAAACGATTCCATCTACACCCTTAAGGAGCAACTTTCTTGTTTCTCTGTAAATAACTTGTCCAGGAGCGGTATAAACTGAGTATCTCAATTTATATCCATTAGATAGTTTTATTTCTAATGGTTTAAAATCGAAAAACAAAGTTCTACCTTCTTCTGTAGAGAGTTGTATAGGTTCTTTCCCACCAAAGAGTTTGCTGAGTTGCATTACATTGACCGTTTTACCTCCTAACCCAGTGCCCCAATAGACGATTTTCAAGCTTATTTCTTTTCTGGCATGATTAATTAGTGCCATGCTTTTTTTCTTCTCCTCCCCTCAAACGGATAGTTTCATAAATATAATCTCTTTTCTTGGATAATCTATTTCTCAATATAGAAAGCCGAATTTTAGATACAGCCAAAGCTATTTGGATATCTTTTAAAATTTCTTTTAGGAGAATTATTACTACTTTTTCCTCTTTCCAATAGATTGGTATAAAAATAAAGTAAGGAGAACCATAAAAGGAAAAGGATTTTGTTTTTTGGAAGAGTCTCTCTACAGACTCGAGCCAATTATCTATTTCCAACTCTTTATAGTTATCATCAAAAATGGAAAGAGTTTTAAATTCTCCCTTTTTGAAGAAAAAAATTTTTAAACTTTCTCTATCTACCTCTAAAAGTTCTAATAAGTCTTGTTGTAAAGAATTTTTGTCTATTTTA
>JAMOPR010000226.1 GCA_027064485.1 Desulfurobacteriaceae bacterium
CATCAATTCCTTTTGGAATTCAAGCATCTTTTTCATTAGTTCTACGTTTACTTCAGCGCTTACGTTGTTTACGCCATTAACCATGGTTTTCCCCTTTAATAGAGTTTATCATAATTGATTATCGGAAAGTAAGGAAAATGTTTTAAATCTTTTTGTTAAAAAGGGAATGGTTTTTTTTCTTGTTGCCGTAGGTAACGCTTTCTTCGGGGAAAAGTTCTTTTATGATGGATTCGAGGAAATTCATATTGTTTATAAGAAGGTTTTTGATTTCTGTGTTCAGCAGATTGAGAAGTTTAATTCTTTCTTTGAAAGGTTTAAGCTCATTTTCGTTTAACTGGGCAATTTTTGAAAGGACTTCTAACTTTTGAGCTTCAATAGACTCTATTTCTTCAGCTTCTTTTGGCGATTTTATGCCTTTTAGTAGAAGCTCCTTTTCCTTTAGCAGCAGTTTTTCAAGGGAAATCAGAAGTTTTTCTGTTTCATTCATCTGCCAGCATCCTGATTTGGTTCATGATTTCTCTCTGTCTTGCCATTATATATCTGTTCACTTCGTTTTGAAATGCTTTTGAAGGGTTAATGAATTTTATTCCCGTTCTTCTTCCCTTTGAGGTATCTTCTACTCTTACTACTTCTCCTTCTGTTTCAAGAGTTCTGCCTGTAGGGAATTCCAAAGTAAGGTGAACTTTTTTTCCGCTTTCAAGGTCTTTGCCCGGTATTAATAGTCCAATTCCTCCCTCGGAAATGTCTATAGGAATTGCTTCTATGGGTTTTTCGTGGACTATAAGTTTTGCCTTTAAAGGTAGAGTGTCAGAAACGGAGATTCTCAAGTATTCCCTGTTAAAGCGACCGTCTGTTGTGGGTTTCGGAAGGGTTGTTTCCATGAAATCTTTGCTGTAGTAAATAACTGGAGATTCGAGCATCCTTGATGTTTTGTAAAGGCTGTCGAAGAAAGGAGTAAATATTTTCCCCGTTTCTTCTACTGCCAATTGAAGTTTTGGAGTAAAGTTCCAGTGAACGAACTTGCCGGAATCGTCGATATCTAAAACTTTGACTCTTGTTCTTATGGGAAGACCGTTGTAGAAACTGATTATTTCAGCTGGTTTTTCTTTCTCTTTAAGCTCTTTGAGCCAGCTAATTATCCTTTCCTGATATTCTGTCAACGTTACCTCCTTTCTTTTTTAAGGAGCATACTTAGAATCATCCACTCTATTACCGATTGTGGTTTGGCAAAAAATTTTAGGTAGTTTTTTGCTTTTCTGATTAGCGGTATCCACTGGAAAAAAGAATCCTTTTCAAGCAGTAAATTTTCTAAAGCTGTCAAAAATAGCTCCATTTCTTCACGGGGAATGTTAGCAAAATTTGAACTGAATTTTAAAAAGTTTTGAGCTTTGTTTTTGGTTTTAAGGAATTGGGAAAATTCTTCCATTAGTTCTGGAACTTGGCTTTGCAGAAGTTTTATGGCTGTTCCCGGACTGCCGCCGCAGAGTTTGAGGATTTTTTCGTTATATTCTAATCCTTGTCTTTCTAATACGTAGGCTACGTTGGAGTTGCTTAACCGTGAAAAGCGGAATATTTTGCAGCGGGATTTTATGGTGGGTAATAGTGCGTTTTCGTTTTTGGTTATCAAAATTATGTATCCGTAAGGAGGTGGTTCTTCAAGGGTTTTGAGGAGCGCGTTTGCTGCT
>JAMOPR010000227.1 GCA_027064485.1 Desulfurobacteriaceae bacterium
ATAAAGAACTTACAGAAGACGAAAGGCAGGCTTACGATGAAATAATTTCATTTTTAGTATTTTTAGATTCCATACAAACAACCAACATTCCCAACATAGCAGCTTACGTAAAAGCCCCGGAGATAACAATAGACCTTTCCATTCACGCTTACCAAGAAGCAATTCACTCTCAAAGCTACGGATACACAATAGAATCCGTAGTGCCACCTGAAAAAAGAGAGCAAGTCTACTATTGGTGGAAGAAAGACCCGATTCTCTTTGAAAGAAACAAATACATAGCAGACATCTACCAGAAGTTTTTAGAAGAACCAACAATGGAAAACTACGGAGAAGTTTTAATAGGTAACTATCTTCTTGAAGGACTTTATTTCTACAACGGCTTTATGTTCTTTTATAACTTAGCCTCAAGAAACCTCATGCAGGGAACGGCAGATATTATCAGATACATAAACAGAGATGAATTAACTCACGTTATACTGTTTGAATACTTTATGAAAGACCTAACAGATGAAGGATTTAAAAAATATTTAACGAAAGACAAAATCTACGAGATGTTCAAAATAGCTGTCGAACAGGAACAACGCTTCAGCAAAAAAGTGATAGGAAACAACATTTTAGGAATGAACGAACAATCAATAGAAGATTACACCTATTACATAGCAAACAAAAGGCTAAAAGCCTTAGGGCTTGAACCTATTTTCCCTGATAGACCAAATCCTTATGAACACTTAGAAAGAATCGCAGATACAGGCGGAGAAGGTAACGTTAAAGCCAACTTCTTTGAAGCTACAGTAACAAGTTACAACCAAGCATCAGCGGTAGAAGGATGGGATGAAATATGATAGAAAAATTTCAGAGTTTGAAAATTTTTACCCGCTGCACTAATTCTTTTACTGTTTCCACCTTGCAAAGTTTTGTTCCTTCTTCCATTACAGTAGCCGTTCCACAGGCAATAGCAAACCTTAAAGCTTCAATAACATCACAATCTGCATATAGCTTACAAGCAAAACCTCCAACAACAGAATCCCCTGCTCCTACTGTATTTTTAACCTCAACCTTGGGAGGAATTATTCTGAAAACTTCACCCTCATAAAGTGCTATTGCTCCATATTTTCCCAAAGAAACAATAACAACCTCAACACCGTATTCGGCAACTTCCTTTGCAGCAAGAATGATATCTTCAAGACTTAATAGTGAATGACCAACAAACCTTTCAAGCTCATGCTTATTAGGCTTTACAGCAAAAGGACCAGCTTCTATAGCTCTTTTAAGAAGTTCTCCATCTGCGTCAACTATAACTTTTGTATCCTTACCTTTAAAACTATTAACTATATCAGCATAATACGCAGACGGAAGATTAGGCGGAACACTTCCACCAAGAATCAATACCTTGGGAAAACAGTTCTCACATATAGAATATTTTAACTTAGCTATCTCCTCTTTCGTAAGAGAAGTTCCTCTTGAAGCTACTAAAATATGCTCCCCCTTTGCTTTTTGCTCAAGAATGGTATTTACTCTGGTCTCTCCTTTAGTTTCAACAACTATTAGGGAAATACTTTCTTTTTCAAGAAGTTCTTTAACACATCTACCTATACATCCACCTAAAGGAAGAGCAAGAAAAACGTTTGAACAAAACCTTGAGGCAACCCTGGCGGCGTTTACACCTTTGCCACCGGGAGAAAG
>JAMOPR010000228.1 GCA_027064485.1 Desulfurobacteriaceae bacterium
TCGGAAACCAAACACAAAAAAAGGGGAAAAGGGTTATAATAATTGCTCACAATTCAAAGCTTTACTCTAAAGAGGGAGAAAAATGGAAGAGACAAAATCTCTTGAAAAAAATTTTTTTGAAGAACTATCCAAAATTCAAACAAAAGAAGAGCTTGAAAACTTAAGAGTTTCTTATATAGGAAGAAAAGGGAAAGTTACAGAACTTTTAAAAAAAATCCCCACCCTTCCCCCCGAACAGCGCAAAACTTTTGGAAGAGAATGCAACGCCCTAAAACAAAAAATAGAAAACGCCATAAAAGAAAAACTTACCTTCTTTAAAGAACAAGAAAAGAAAGAAAAGTTAGAAAAAGAACGTATCGACGTTACATTACCGGGCAGGAAAGTAACACCAGGAAACCTTCACGTCGTAACGAAAACACTCAAGGAAATCGTTAGAATATTTACTTCAATGGGCTTTGCCGTAGCTGAAGGACCAGAAATAGAAACAGACTTCTACAACTTTGAAGCTCTCAACATACCCAAAGGGCATCCGGCAAGAGAAATGCAAGACACTTTTTACATATCGGAAGACGTCGTTCTCAGAACTCACACATCTCCCGTTCAAATAAGAGTAATGGAAAGCCAGCAACCGCCCATTCAAATAATCGCCCCCGGAAAGGTCTACAGAAAAGATGCCGATGTTACCCACACGCCGATGTTCCACCAGGTAGAAGGCTTAATGGTTGACACAAAAGTAACGTTTGCCGACCTGAAAGGTATTTTAGAACTCTTCCTCAAAGAAATTTTTGGCTCCGAAACAAAAGTGCGTTTTAGACCTTCCTACTTCCCATTCACAGAACCAAGCGCAGAAGTTGACATCGGTTGCGTAATATGCGGTGGTAAAGGGTGCAAAGTTTGTAAAGGGACAGGTTGGCTTGAAATTTTAGGTTGCGGAATGGTTGACCCGGCAGTCTTTAAAGCTGTTGGCATAAACCCTGAGCACTACCAGGGCTTTGCCTTCGGTATGGGCGTTGAGAGAATTGCAATGCTTAAATACGGCATAGACGATTTAAGACTCTTCTTTGAAAACGACCTGAGATTCTTAAGGCAGTTTGGAGGACTGGTATGAAAATAACTTATAACTGGCTTAAAGAGTTCATTGACATAAGCGACCTTACACCTCAAGAAGTTGCCGACATTCTTACAGACATTGGAATAGAAGTAGATTCCGTCTCTTACGCTGCCGAAAACTTAGAAAAAGTTGTTACAGGCAAAATACTCTCCATCACCAAACACCCAAATGCCGACAAGCTCAAAATCTGTCAGGTTGACGTCGGAAATGAAACTATTCAGATAGTTACAGGTGCAGACAACGTGTTTGAAGGCGCAATCGTTCCCGTAGCCCTTCACGGCGCAAAACTCCCAATAGGCGTAAGGATAAAAAGAAGCAAACTGCGCGGCGAAGTCTCAAACGGAATGCTCTGCTCAGAAGCGGAGTTAGGTTTAACCGACTCTTCTTCAGGCATAATGATTCTGCCAGAAAGCACCGAAATCGGAAAGGACATTATAGAAGCTTTAGGACTCAACGATTGGATAATTGAATATGAAATCACAACGAACAGACCCGATGCACTTTCCGTCTTAGGAATAGCGAGAGAACTAAAAGCAGTTCTAAACAAACCTATTGTTTTTCCAGATAC
>JAMOPR010000229.1 GCA_027064485.1 Desulfurobacteriaceae bacterium
ACCGTATTCGGCAACTTCCTTTGCAGCAAGAATGATATCTTCAAGACTTAATAGTGAATGACCAACAAACCTTTCAAGCTCATGCTTATTAGGCTTTACAGCAAAAGGACCGGCTTCTATAGCTCTTTTAAGAAGCTCTCCATCTGCGTCAACTATAACTTTTGTATCCTTACCTTTAAAACTATTAACTATATCAGCATAATACGCAGACGGAAGATTAGGCGGAACACTCCCACCAAGAATCAATACCTTGGGAAAACAGTTCTCACATATAGAATATTTTAACTTAGCTATCTCCTCTTTCGTAAGAGAAGTTCCCCTTGAAGCTACTAAAATATGCTCTCCCTTTGCTTTTTGCTCAAGAATGGTATTTACTCTGGTCTCTCCTTTAGTTTCAACAACTATTAGGGAAATACCTTCTTTTTCAAGAAGTTCTTTAACACATCTACCTATACATCCACCTAAAGGAAGAGCAAGAAAAACGTTTGAACAAAACCTTGAGGCAACCCTGGCGGCGTTTACACCTTTGCCACCGGGAGAAAGAAAAGGATTATCAACTCTGTTAGTGTCATCACTTTTCAGAACATCTGTATAATAACAAACATCAAGACACGGATTTGGACATAGGGAAAGAAGCAACTAATTTTCTCCTTTTAACCTCTTTAAAAGAAGTTTCACCTTAGGCTCCAAAATTTCATACTCTTCATACAGAGATTCTATGAAAGACAAAAACTCATCTACTTCAGTTAAATTTTCAAATTTATAAGAAGAAAAAAGCTCCTCCAGAAAAGATGGAAGAGCTTTTTGAAAAACACCCTTAGGATACTTCTTTTCTACATCCAAAATAGCTTTCTTTAAAGCCTCTTTCCTTGAAATCCCCTTTTCAAGATATCCCTTAAAAGCAGTATTTAAATCTTTCTTTATTTCCTCCATTAAATTTCTCTCTTAACCTCTTCAATAGTATAACACTCTATAACATCACCAACTTTAATATCATTAAAGTTTTCAAGACCCACACCACATTCATAACCAGCCTGAACTTCTCTAACATCATCTTTAAATCTTTTAAGAGAAGCTATTTTACCGTCATAAATAACAACACCATCCCTTACCAACCTTACATTTGCATTCCTTCTTATTACGCCATCTTTTACATAGCAACCAGCAACCGTTCCAACTTTAGGAACTTTAAAGGTCGCCCTAACTTCCGCAGAACCAAGGTAAACTTCCTTTTCCTCAGGTGCAAGAAGTCCCTGCATAGCTTTCTTAACTTCATCAATTATGTCGTAAATAACTCTGTAAGTTCTGACATCAACTTTTTCCCTTTCTGCTGCTTTTCTTGCCGCAGAATCCGGTCTAACGTTAAAACCAATAACAATAGCATTAGAAGCAGCAGCAAGCATAACATCATTTTCTGTTATAGGACCTACACCAGCATGGATTATGTTAACCTTCACTTCTTCGTTAGAAAGCTCTTCAAGGGATTTCCTGATAGCTTCTATAGAACCCTGAGCATCTGCTTTCAGAACAATATTGAGCTCTCTAATCTCACCTGCTTGCATCTGGGCAAACAATTCTTCAAGAGAAACTCTTTTCTCCTTTTCAAGTGCAGACTCCCTTGCAAGTTCCTGTCTCTTTTCTGCAATCTTCCTTGCAGTTTTCTCATCTTTAACA
>JAMOPR010000230.1 GCA_027064485.1 Desulfurobacteriaceae bacterium
AGGAATTACTTGAAAATCTATAACTTTCTGAGACCTCATAAGTCTTTGGACTACAAAACTCCCGCTGAGAAGTTTTTTGACTATATTAATTTCCATCAGGGTGTCCACCATGTAGTGAACTCCAACATAAAGTTGACAGAAGAGTTATTAGCGGTTATATTATCTCCTGCACGCCGAGGTAGCTCAGTTGGTAGAGCAGAGGACTGAAAATCCTCGTGTCGGCGGTTCGATTCCGCCCCTCGGCACCATTTTTTTATTTCCACAATAAATCCCCCTTCCATCGCCCGGGTGGCGGAATTGGCAGACGCACGGGACTTAAAATCCCGGGGCCGCAAGGCCGTGCGGGTTCGATTCCCGCCCCGGGCACCATCGTTAATAATGTTTATCTCCAACTAAAAATACAGGTCCTGCCTCCGTTTCAAGAACTTTTACCTTAACTTCATAGATGGAAGATAACAGTTCTTCGTCTAACAGCTTCTCTTTATCACCAACGAAAAACTTTTTGTAGCCAAGCAAAATTACTTTATCTACGTATTCCCAAACAGAAGTAATGTCGTGGGTAACCATACAAATGCCGAAATTTTTTTCCTTATGGAGGGAATTGATGAGGGAGAGGATTTTGCGGGAACTTTTTAAGTCAACGCCGGTTGTAGGTTCATCCAAAAACAAGTAGTGAGGGTCAGAAATAAGCGCCCTTGCTATGAGGGTTTTCTTTTGCTGACCGCCGGAAAGTTTTGAAAACGGATAATCTTTCACGTGATAAAGGTCAAATTCCTTCAACCATTCTTCCGCCCTTTTAAGAATTTCTTTCGGAACAGGTTCAAATTTCTTTAATCTCGGATAGTAGCCTGAAACTATAACTTCCAACGTTGTTGCAGGAAAACTTTTGGAGTAACTTTCCATCTGAGGAACGTAACTCAAATAGCGCCGTTCTTCGCAGGAAAACGTGCAGTCAATGCCGTGTATGTAAATTTTTCCAGAAACAGGAGGGATAATTCCTAATAGTGTTTTTATTAAGGTCGTTTTACCAACACCGTTAGGACCTGCAATGAGCCAGAACTCTTCTTCCATCATAGAAAAGGAAAGACCGGAAACTACGGTCTTTCCCTTATAACCGATAGAAAGGTTTTCTACTCTAATTCCTTCCGTCATTTCATCTTCACAACTTCATCAAGAGGTCTATAACCCAAAATCTTGTATCCCATATTGTTCTTTTCATTAGGAGGAATGTAAATTATCGTTGGAGTTCCTCTAACTTTACCCTTTATAAGCTCTTTCTTTAAGTTCTCAACAAACTGCTCTTCCCTTTTCCTTTCCTTCTCGTCTAAACTCTTCACGTATGCGTTACTCTCTTTTTCAAACTCTTTAACGTAATCTCTGAAATTACCGTTACCCAAAGCAGTTATATATTTGAAAGCTCCCTCTATTCCCCTTTCCTTGCACAGCTTTATGAAATACATCGTTCCATTAACAGATGCCCTCCCGTGAACGGGAAATGGAATCATATGAAGTTCAATACCTTTTTCGCTGAGTTTCTTCGGAGAAAGCTTCTTTATATGTTCGTAGCAGAAGGGGCAGTAAACGTCCCAGATAACGTAAACTTTTTTCTCACCCTTCCCTATAACGTGAGGAATTCCCTCTTTTGTAAGCTGTTCATCTATCTTCTTTATCCACGATAAATCTTCCTTTTTGGGAGGTAACTGTTTAACTTTGTTTTTAGGAGCAAGCGGTTTAATCAATACTTTATCTTTTTCCTTCTTAACCGAAAACATATCCAAAACCAAATACTTCCCGTCCTTCGAAATCCAAATATATTTGTTTATTTCCACGTTCCTACTTTTGTCAAGCAGAGTTACCTCAAAAGTAAAAAAGCCCGGAACGTTAAGGTCAACTTTCTTTATCTCCTTAACAACAACGTTTCTCTTTGAAAGCGGTTTTAAAACTGCTTTTATCAAATTCTCATCCTTTACTATTTCAGAAGAAACCTCTTTTTTAACAACAGTTTTTTCTGCCTTCTCTGCCTGAGAGCAGGATGCAATCAGGAACGTCAAAGCAGCAGCTGTGAGGAAAACTCTCATAATTCCCGCCTCCAAACTATTTTAAATTCCACCGCTATTATAAACAAAAAAAGGGGGGCAGCAGCCCCCCTTTAAAACCTTTGCATAAACTACTGATTAAAGCTCTCCTCTCATCTGCCTAATTCTCGCCTGAGCAGCTGCAAGCCTTGCAATTGGCACTCTGAACGGAGATGGGCTAACGTATTTAACCCCTACTTTCTGGAAGAAATTGATAGAACGTGGGTCTCCACCGTGCTCACCGCAAATGCCCGTCTTCATATTGGGTCTTACAGAATTACCTTTTTCAACGGCAAGTTCTATTAACCTTCCAACGCCATTAACGTCTATATGCATGAACGGGTCACCTTTTAAGATACCCATTTCAACGTATTTGCCGATAAACTTACCGGCATCATCCCTCGATAAACCAAAGGTCATCTGGGTAAGGTCGTTCGTTCCAAAGGAGAAATACTCGGCATACTTGGCAAGTTGGTCTGCTATAAGGGCAGCTCTTGGAACTTCTACCATCGTCCCTACTTGATATGGCACTTCTACCCCGGTTTCTGTAAACACTTCTGCTGCCACTCTATCTATGAGTTTCTTAAGCTCGTAAAGTTCTCTGTCATCTGCGATAAGAGGAAGCATTATCTCAGGATAAACTTCTATACCGTTCTTCTTACAGTGGCATGCAGCCTCAAGAATAGCCCTTACCTGCATTTCGTAAATTTCAGGGTAGGCAATTCCAAGCCTTGAACCCCTTAAACCCAACATCGGGTTAACTTCGTGAAGGTCTTCCGCCCTTTGCTTGATTTCCTCCACAGAAAGTCCCATCTCTTTGGCAGTTCTTTCAAACTCTTCTTCCGTTTTTGGAAGGAATTCGTGAAGAGGTGGGTCTAAAAGCCTTATGTTAACGGGTAATCCATTCATAACCTCAAATATTGCTATAAAGTCGCTGCGTTGCATTGGAAGGAGTTTTTGAAGCGCCTTTTCTCTCTCTTCTTTTGTTTTAGCAAGTATCATCTCACGCACAACCGGAATTCTATCCTCTTTAAAGAACATGTGCTCTGTTCTACAGAGACCAATGCCTTCCGCACCGAAGTCTCTTCCTTGCTTTGCATCTTCAGGCGTATCAGCGTTCACTCTTACTTGAAGCGTTCTTATCTCGTCTGCCCAGTTCATAAGTTCTTCAAACTCTCCGGAAATCTGAGCAGGTATCGTCTTTATTTCTCCGTGGAACACCTCACCGGAAGAACCGTCTATGGTAATGACGTCTCCTTCTTTAACTACAACGTCACCAACCCTAAACTCTCTTCTGTCGTAATCAACGTGAATGGACTCAGCGCCAACGATGCAGGTTTTTCCCATACCCCTTGCAACAACTGCAGCGTGAGAAGTCATTCCGCCCCTTGCAGTCAAAATACCTTCGGCAGCATGCATTCCGTGAATGTCTTCAGGAGAAGTTTCATGTCTTACAAGAATTACTTTTTCTCCTTTTTCAGTCAATTCAACAGCATCATCGGCGGTGAAAACTACCTTACCAGAAACGGCACCGGGAGCTGCCGGAAGCCCTTTCGCTATGAGTCTGCCCTCAGCTATCGCTTTCTTGCGGTCTTCCTCATCTATCATAGGGTGAAGGAGCTGGTTTATGAGGAACGGGTCAACCCTGAGAAGGGCTTCTTCCTTGGTTATTAAACCTTCCTTCACCATATCAACGGCAATTTTAACGGCAGCCCTTGCTGTTCTTTTACCAGCCCTCGTTTGAAGCATCCATAGTCTGCCGTTCTCTATCGTAAACTCAATGTCCTGCATATCACGGTAGTGTTTTTCCAAAATATCTCTTACTTTAAGAAGCTGTTCGTAAACTTCTGGGAACTCCTCTTCAAGAGAAGTCTGGTCATCGGAAGTTTTTTGGGCTTTTGTGAGAGGTTGAGGAGTTCTAATACCGGCAACAACGTCTTCGCCTTGAGCGTTTTTAAGATACTCACCGTAAAATACGTTCTCTCCGGTAGATGGGTTCCTTGTAAAGGCAACGCCCGTTCCAGAAGTATCTCCCATGTTTCCGAATACCATTGCAACGATATTAACGGCTGTTCCGTAATCTTCAGGTATTTTGTTAATTTCCCTATATTTAATAGCCCTTGGGTTGTTCCAGGAATCAAAAACAGCTTTTATAGCCATCTTTAATTGTTCGTAAGGGTCTTGAGGAAACTCTTTACCTGTTTCTTCTTTGACCAACTCTTTGTAACGTTTAACAATATCTTTAAGGTCTTCCGCAGTTAAATCGACGTCGTGCTTAGCTCCTACCTCTTTCTTTTTCTCCTCTAAAATGCGTTCAAACTTATCGTGCGGAATGCCCATAACAACGTCACCAAACATCTGGATAAATCTACGGTAAGAATCCCAAGCAAAGCGCTCATTTCCGGTTGATTTTGCAAGCCCTTCAACGGTTTCGTCGTTAAGACCGAGGTTGAGAATTGTGTCCATCATACCGGGCATAGAAACTGGAGCACCAGAGCGGACGGAAACTAAGAGAGGATTTTCCTTGTCACCGAACTTTTTGCCCATTTCGGCTTCTATTTTCTTAAGCCCCTCTAAAACCTGTTCCCACATACCTTCCGGGAACTGCTGTCCCAACTGGTAATACTCCTTACATACTTCCGTTGTTATCGTTATTCCCGGAGGAACGGGAAGACCCAAATTGGTCATTTCGGCTAAGTTTGCTCCTTTACCACCAAGGAGCATTTTCATATCAGCTCTACCTTCAGCCTTGCCGCCTCCAAAGTAATAAACCATTTTTTTAGACATTGCTGCTGCCCCCTATATAGCTATTTTGGAAAAATCCATAATTTTTAAAAGTTCATCAGCTATAGTCTTTAAAAGGCTTAAACGCCTGTTTCTAACGTTTTCATCCTTATCCATAACCATCACGTTGTCAAAAAAGGCATCAACGGAAGGTTTCAAAGTTTTTACCGCTAAAAGAGCCTCTTTATAATCTCTATTCTGAATTAGCTCCGACAATCTTTCTTTAACGGAAAGGAAACTATCAAATAGTTCTTCCTCATATTTACCTTCCGGAGCAAACTCCACAGGTTTAAAGTCTTTCGGAATAATGTTTACAACGCGCCTCATTGTTATTAAAACGTCTTCAAATTCTGGACTTTCCCTTAAAGCATCAATAGCTTCAGCTCTAAGGAAAATATCGTAAGCGTCGTCAGTAACGGGTAGAACGGCTTCTATTGTATCGGGTTTAAATCCGTTCTCTCTTAAAATACCTTTTAGCCTATCCTTAATAAAGGAAATAGTTTCTTCTACTGCATTTTGATTCAGCGATACATTCTGCTCTCTATAAAGTTCGCAAGCATAAGATAATAAAGGCAACAGGTTCAGGAAAATTCCCCTTTGAATAAGGGTTTGTATCAAACCTAAAGCGTTTCTCCTTAAAGCAAACGGGTCGGCAGAACCAGTAGGTTTAAATCCCGCACCGATAAAACCGACTAAGTTATCTATTTTCTCTGCTATTGAAAGGGAAATCCCCGTTTTTGTTTCAGCTAATCTGTCACCGGAAAACCTCGGTAAGTAATGTTCTTCTATTGCAGAGGCAACTTCTTCGTCCTCTCCATCTAAAAGGGCATAGTATCTGCCCATAGTTCCCTGCAGTTCTGTAAATTCGTTTACCATCTCGGTTAAAAGGTCTGCCTTACACAGATGCGCCGCTCTTTCTGCTTTTTCTTTACTGCCTGAGACTTTTTCTGCAACGAGAGGCGCCAGACGCTCAAGCCTTTTTGTCTTATCAAGCATTGTTCCTAACTTTTCGTGGAAGACTATGCCTTTAAGAGCCGGAACTCTTTCCTCTAACTTCTTCTTTCTATCCTCGTTAAAGAAAAACAAGGCATCAGAAAGCCTCGCTCTTAAAACTTTCTCGTAACCAGCTCTGATAATTGTCTCATCAACAGGTTTTATATTTGCAACGCCAATGAAGTAGTTCTTGAGATTTCCTTTTTCATCAACTATTGAAAAAAATTTCTGGTGGTCTTTCATAACAACCGTCGGCACTTCTGGAGGTAGGGAAAGAAACTCTTCTTCAAAAGAACCCAAAACGGGGTATGGATACTCAACAAGGTTTGTAACTTCATCTAAAAGGTCTTCGTCTTCTAAAACTTTTCCGCCGACGGAAGCAGCAAGCGTTCTTATTCCGTCAAATATAATAGATTTCCTTTTTTCTATATCTGCAACGACGAATTTATCTTCAAGTTGAGTAATAAATTCAGCAGGTTCATTAACCTCAAACGGTTCAGGCGAAAGAAATCTATGTCCGTAAGAAATGTTTGAAGATTTAATACCATCTATCTCAAATGGAATTATCTGACTTCCTAAAATGGCTGTTATCCACCTTATAGGTCTTGCAAATCTAATCTTTTTAGTTCCCCATCGCATACTCTTTTTGAAAGGAATGGAGGTAATAATTTGTGGGAGAACTTCTGAAAGTATTTCTATCGCCGGCTTTCCTTTTACAACCCTTTTAATCGCAACGTATTCGCCGGTTTTGCCGGGGGGATTTTCTACTCTTATTAATTCTTCTACTGAAGCACCTTTTGACCTTGCAAAACCAAGGGCAGCTTTTGTCGGATTTCCATTCTCATCAAATGCTGCTTTAACAGAAGGTCCAATCAAAAGCTCTTCTCTGTCCGGCTGAACTTCCGGAACGTCGTAAGCAACGGCAATAAGTCTTTTAGGTGTTCCTGCAGTTTCTATTGAAGAAGGAGAAAGGTAATTCTCCTTCAATTTCTTATACAGAGATTCTTTTAAGAATTGAAGGGCAGGTTCAACAAAAGATGCTGGTAACTCCTCTGTTCCTATTTCAAGAAGTAGATTTAACGTTTTCACCTTTACCCTCTTTTAGTTCAAGATACTTTTTAGCACACTTAGAAGCTAACCTCCTTACTCTGCCTATAAAAGCCGTTCTTTCTGCAACGGATATAGCACCTCTCGCATCCAAAAGGTTGAATACGTGAGAACACTTTAAGCAATAATCGTAAGCAGGGAGAACTAAATCTTTTTCAACAAGTCTCTCTGATTCTTTTTCGTATAGGTTGAAAAGCTCAAAGAGCATTTTTGTATCGGCTTCTTCAAAGTTATACTTTGACCACTGATACTCGTTTTCCTTATAGAGGTCACCGTATTTAACGCCGTCTGTCCAGACTATATCGTAAACGCTGTCAACGCCCTGTATATACATTGCAATTCTTTCAAGACCGTAGGTGATTTCAACAGAAACAGGGTCAAGTGTTATACCGCCAGCCTGCTGGAAGTAAGTAAACTGTGTAATTTCCATTCCGTCCAGCCATACTTCCCAGCCAAGCCCCCACGCACCAAGCGTTGGAGATTCCCAGTCATCTTCTACAAAGCGAACGTCATGCTCTTTTAGGTTAAATCCTAAAGCTTCAAGACTTCCTAAATAAAGCTCTTGAGAATTTTCGGGGGAAGGCTTGAGAATTACTTGAAATTGAAAGTAGTGCTGGAGACGGTTGGGATTTTCACCGTATCGTCCGTCAGCAGGACGGCGGCAGGGCTGAACGTAAGCAACTTTGAAGGGTTCTTTTCCCAGAACCTTAAGGAAAGTAAAAGGGTGCATAGTGCCAGCGCCCTGTTCAACGTCATAACTTGAAGCTATAATGCAACCTTGGGAAGCCCAATACTTTTCAAGGGTAAATATCAACTCTTGAAAGGTCAACTCCGTTTCTCCGTCGCCTTTATTTTGCAAGCGTAATTTTATTTTGCAGCTTTGATTAAGTCAAATTTCAACCCTATAGGTTACAATTTTTTAAAAAGGCAGGAGAGGAACAATGAAAATTACAGGTAAGACTTCTGTTTACGGGATTTTCGGGTTTCCCGTTAAACACTCTTTATCTCCGCTCATGCAAACAGCTGCATTTCAACACTGCAGTATAGATGCTGTTTACGTTCCCTTTGAGGTTTCCCCGGAAAAGTTAGAGGATGGAATTAAGGGAGTAAAAGCATTAAACGTCAAAGGAATCAACGTTACAGTTCCCCACAAGGAAAAAGTATGTGAGTTAGTGGACTATTTAAGCGAAGATGCAGAGTTTTTAGGAGCCGCTAACACAATAAAAAACGAAAACGGCGTTTTGACAGGCTACAACACCGATGCAGAAGGTTTTCTGCGCTCTCTATTGGAAGAAGGGATAAACATTGAAGGAAAAAAAGTTTTAATGTTTGGGGCAGGGGGTGCTGCAAGGGCAGTTGGTTATGCCTTGCTTAAAGGTGGTGCTAAGGTAGTTCACTTGGTTAACAGGAATTTTCAGCGTGCAAAAGAAGTGGGAGAACTTTTAAGTAAGAGGGGAAAGGTTTTGGTTTATCCGTTGAAAGAAAATATTGTTGAGTCTTTAGTTGAAGATGTAGAGATTATAGTTAACACGACATCTGTAGGGATGAAAGAAAGTGACCCGAAACTATTTGATTACTCTGTGATAAGAAAGGAAACAGTTGTAGTTGACATTATTTATAACCCTCCGATAACACCGTTACTTAAAGCCGCAAAGGAAAAGGGCTGTAAAATAGTTAACGGATTGGGGATGCTCGTTCATCAGGGTGCAATTGCTTTTGAGATATGGACAGGAAAGAAAGCTCCGGTTGAAGTTATGAAAAAAGTTTTAAAAGAGGCTCTTTATGGTTGAAAGCACCGTTTGGAAAGTTTATGAGCCTTACTTGGTTTCTCTGATAATAGGGGGACTAATAGGCGTTGAAAGAGAATATAAAAAGCAGAAGGAAGGTGTTCCTTCTTTTGGCGGCGTCAGGACGTTTATGCTAATTTCTCTGCTTGGAACTTTGTGTGCTCACCTATCAGAGCAGTATGTGTT
>JAMOPR010000231.1 GCA_027064485.1 Desulfurobacteriaceae bacterium
AGCGTTGAGTAAGGAATTGACGAGTAAATTTAAAGCAGGTGAGATAGTAAAAGAGATAGCTCCTATTTTAGGTGGAAAAGGTGGTGGAAGACCGGATATGGCTCAAGGTGGAGTTAAAGATTTGACTAAGTTAGATGAGGCTTTTGAGGCGTTTAAGTCTATTTTTTCTCAAGAAGGTTAAGTATTTCTCCGATAGTAAAACCCCTTGAGGAGAGGAATCGTGTTGCCCTCTCCTTTTCCTTTTTGTTTGATAGGTTATATTTCCTGCTGAGTTCCTTTTCTATGAAGGAGTAGTCAAATTCTATTTCGTTTTCTACGGTGTTTATAACTTCTTCAGATATTCCTTTTAGTTTAAGGTGGTAACGGATTTTTCTACGTCCCCATCCCTTTTCCATTTTCGTTTGGGAGTAGTTTAAAGCAAAGCGATAGTCATTTAGAAGGTTTTTCGTAGAAAGGTATTCAAGAACGCGGGCAACGGTGTTTTGGGGGAATTTCTTAGAAAGTTTTTCCTTAATTTGGTGGAAGGTAAAATCCTTTCTTGCCAGAAGTTTTAAAGCTTGCGTTAGTGCTTTGTTATACGTCGAGTCCACCTGTGAAAATACCTTCCATTTTGAGTTTTAGGTCGTCGGGGCGTGTTGCGTATTTGAGGGCGTCTTCTTTTGTTATGAGACCTTTCTTCCAGAGGTCGTATAGGGATTGGTCGAAGGTTTGTGAACCGTAAACTTCTCTTCCCTTTTCGATAAACTCCGGAATTTCTTCTGTAAGTTCAGGGTTCATTATTCTTTCCCTTATGGCTTCTGTAACTATCATTATTTCTACTGCTGGAACCCTACCAACACCGTCGGCTTTAGGGAGAAGTCTTTGGGATATGGTTGCTTTTAAAACGGAGGCAAGCTGAAATCTTATAGCCTGCTGGTGGTAGGGCGGGAAGAAAGAAATTATTCTGTTTATTGTTTCTTTTGCATCTAAAGTGTGGAGAGTAGAGAAAACCATGTGACCTGTTTCTGCTGCATCAAGCGCAGTTCTTACTGTTTCGGGGTCTCTCATTTCTCCTACTAATATGACGTCTGGGTCTTCACGTAAGGCTGCTTTTAGGGCGGTAAAGAAATCTTCGGCGTCGTCTCCTATTTCTCTTTGGTAGAAGATACATTTTTTATCTTTGTGGAGGTATTCGATTGGGTCTTCTATTGTTATTACAACGCGGGAGTCTCTGTTGTTTAATTCTTCCAGCATGGCTGCTAAGGTGGTGGATTTTCCTGAACCGGTAGTTCCGGTAACCAAAACTAAGCCTCTGGGGTATAGGGCTATATCCTTTAATACTGACGGCAGGTTTAGTTCCTCTATTTTGGGAATTTTGGCAGGAATTGCTCTCATGACGATGGCAAAGGTTCCTCTCTGTTTGAATATGTTGACTCTGAAGCGGCAAACGCTGGGAATACTGTAGGCTAAATCTATGTTTTTTATGTAAGGTAACTCTTTTCTTTTTTCTTCGGGGAGAATTTTTTTAACAAAGCCGAGAATGTCGCTCATTTCGAGGGGTGGTAGGTCGGTTTTTACTAATTTTCCGTTTATCCTGAACATGGGGGGGATTTTTACGCGAAGGTGAACGTCTGAAGCTCCTAATTTGAAGGCTTGGGTTAGTAGTTTGTCTAAATCAATCCCCGGCATTTATGGTCTCCAGAATTTTCTTTTCAATTTCTTCTGCTATTTCTGGGTTTTCTTTTAGGAATTGCCTTGCGTTTTCTTTTCCTTGCCCCAATCTGATGTTGCCGTAAGAATACCATGAGCCGCTCTTTTTGATAATTCCAAGTTCTTCACCTAAGTTTATGAGGTCTGCTTCCCTTGAAATGCCTTCTCCGTAGTATATCTCAACTACAGCTTCTCTGAAAGGTGGAGCTAATTTGTTTTTGACGATTTTTACTTTTGCGTTGTGACCTATTCTTTCCTCTCCTTTTTTGATTTGACCAACGTTTCTTACTTCTATACGCATGGATGCGTAGAATTTTAGAGCTCTTCCCCCAGTGGTGGTTTCGTTAGAACCGTAGCTCATTCCTCCTATTTTTTCTCTGATTTGATTGATGAAAATCAGGGCACAGTTGCTTTTATTGACTGCGGAAGTAAGCTTCCTTAAAGCTTGTGACATAAGCCTTGCTTGAAGACCAACGTGGGATTCTCCCATGTCCCCTTTTATTTCTGCTTCTGGGACGAGTGCAGCAACGGAATCGACAACGATAACGTCAACGGCACCGCTCCTTATGAGGGTTTCTGCTATTTCAAGTGCCTGTTCGCCACTGTCTGGTTGGGATATAAGTAGTTCGTCAAGGTTGATTCCGAGTTTTTTTGCATAAATGGGGTCTAAGGCATGTTCGGCATCTATGAAAGCAGCAATTCCATTTTCTTTTTGTGCGTTTGCTATGACGTGAAGGGCTAACGTGGTTTTACCAGAAGATTCTGGACCGTAAATTTCTGTAATTCTGCCTCTTGGGATGCCGCCTATGCCGGTAGCTCGGTCTATGGCGATGGAGCCGGTGGAGATGGTGGGGATTTTTTCAACTGGTTTTTCTCCAAAATACATAATAGAACCATCGCCATATTCCTTTTTGATTATTTTTAGAGCTTCTTTAAGGGCTTTTTCTCTGGCTTCTTCTGGAGAGAGTTGTTTCTTGTCTTTCCCTTTTTCCATGTTTACTCCTGAAAGGAAGTTTATGGCGGAGAGGGCGGGATTTGAACCCGCGGACCCCGGTTAAGGGGTCACCCGATTTCGAGTCGGGCCCGTTAAGCCAGGCTCCGGCACCTCTCCGCTGGTTCTTAGTATTTTAAAAAATTTTTTAAGTAACTCTTCAGCAGGGGGAAAGTTTAACCTAATTACTTCTGGTCTGTGATTGTTCCTTTTATCTTCCAATATAGAATATAAACTTTCTACTCCTCCAAATTTCCTGTCTGGCACTCCATAAACTACTGTTTTTATCCTTGCTTGTATTATAGCACCGCAACACATCACGCAGGGTTCAACGGTAGAGTAGAGGACGCAGTCGTTCAATCTCCAAGAGTTAAGTTTTAATGCAGCTTCTCTTATAGCCAAGATTTCTGCATGAGCTGTTGGGTCTTGGAGGAATTCTTTTCTGTTAAAAGCCCGAGAAATAATCTCGTTATCCTTAACGATAATAGCTCCTATGGGAACTTCTCCAAAAAGGAAGGCTTTTTCCGCTTCCTTTAGTGCTTCTTCAAGAAAATAAAGATGATTCATAGATTTTTCTCTGTAGAAGTTAAAGTGGCGCGCCCGGCAGGAGTCGAACCTGCAACCTTGGGATCCGTAGTCCCACGCTCTATCCAGTTGAGCTACGGGCGCAATGCAGACTATAAATTTATCCAATAAGGTGGCTATTTCAACCTTTTGAAGTCCCCCGCACCTTTTGTTTGGCACGGGGGAATTTGAAATGGTTTACTTATTTCTTTCACCAATAATTTGTTCAGCAACGTTCGGAGGAACTTCTTCGTAGTGACTGAACTTCATGATATAAGTAGCTCTACCTTGTGTCATAGAACGGAGGTCTGTAGCGTAACCGAACATTTCGGCAAGTGGAACAAGCGCTTTAATTACTTGAGCGTTACCGCGCGCTTCCATTCCTTGAACACGACCGCGTCTTTTGTTTAGGTCGCCAATAACGTCACCCATAAACTCTTCTGGCGTAGTGACTTCAACTTCCATTATAGGTTCGAGGAGAACAGGATTAGCTTTTTTAGCTCCTTCTTTAAATGCCATAGAAGCGGCAATCTTGAATGCCATTTCAGAAGAGTCAACTTCGTGGTATGAACCGTCAAACAAGGTAACCTTGATGTCAACCATAGGATATCCGGCGACAACACCAGTTTCCATAGCTTCTCTTACGCCAGCCTCAACGGCGGGGATGTATTCCTTAGGAACAACACCACCTTTAATTGTTTCGTGGAATTCGAATCCTTTACCGGGTTCAAGGGGTTCTATCTTAAGCCATACATGACCGTATTGACCTCTACCACCTGTTTGTTTGATGAACTTACCTTCGGACGTAACCTCTTTTCTGATTGTTTCTCTGTAAGCAACTTGAGGTTTACCAACGTTAACGTCAACGCCAAATTCTCTTTTCAGTCTGTCTACGATAATCTCGAGGTGAAGCTCTCCCATTCCGGAGATAATCGTTTGTCCAGTTTCATGGTCCATAGAAACGCGGAAAGATGGGTCTTCTTTGGCGAGCTTTTGAAGTGCAAGGGAGAGCTTTTCTTGGTCAGCTTTCGTTTTTGGTTCAACGGCAACAGAGATAACTGGCTCAGGAAATTCCATGGCTTCAAGGAGAATTGGATGTTCAGGGTCGCAGAGAGTGTCACCTGTGTAAGTTTCTCTCAAACCTACGGCAGCGGCGATATCACCGGCACCCAGAACGGGGATTTCCTCTCTCTTATTTGCGTGCATACGGAGGATTCTTGCAAGCCTTTCTTTCTTGTCCCTTGTAGCGTTATAAACGTAAGAGCCAGATTCCATTAAACCAGAGTAAACTCTTACGAAAGTAAGCTGTCCTACGTATGGGTCAGAAAGGATTTTAAATGCAAGCGCTGCGAACGGAGCATCGTAAGAAGCTGGTCTTTCTTCCTCTTCTCCGGTTTTGGGATTAATACCTTTAATAGGAGGAATGTCAAGCGGAGATGGAAGGTAATCAACTACTGCATCAAGGAGTGGTTGAACACCTTTGTTCTTAAATGCAGAACCGCAAAGCATTGGGAAGAATTTAAGTTCGATGGTTCCTTTTCTAATGGCAGCTTTTATTTCATCTTCGGAAATTTCCTCTCCTTCGAGGTATTTCATCATTATATCTTCGTCTATATCGGCAACTGCTTCAAGCATCTTTTCACGCCATTCCTCAGCAATGGGGAGGAGGTCTTCAGGAATATCTTCGTAGTGGAACTTAGCACCGAGGGTTTCCTCTTCCCATATGATGGCTTTCATCTTGATGAGGTCGACGACACCTTTGAATTCGTCTTCAGCACCAACAGGTATTTGAAGGGGAACAGGTTTAGCCCCTAACTTTTCTTCAACTTCTCCAACAACTTTGAAGAAGTCGGCGCCAATTCTATCCATTTTGTTAACAAAGATTATTCTTGGAACGCGATATTTATCAGCCTGTCTCCAGACAGTTTCTGTCTGAGGTTGAACACCACCAACAGAACAGAGAATAGTTACGGCACCGTCAAGAACCCTCAAGGAACGTTCAACTTCAATGGTAAAGTCAACGTGTCCAGGAGTGTCAACGATGTTAATTCTATGGTTGCGCCAGAAGCAGGTAGTTGTAGCAGAGGTAATTGTAATACCTCTTTCCTTTTCCTGCTCCATCCAGTCCATTTCAGCAGCGCCTTCGTGAACCTCGCCAATCTTGTGAATACGTCCGGTATAGTAGAGAATACGTTCTGTGGTTGTTGTTTTACCGGCGTCTATGTGTGCAATGATTCCGATGTTCCTTACCTTTTCAAGGGGAACTTTAATTTGCTTAATAAGTGCTTGATTCTTGCTCAACTTAGCCTCCTACTATAAGTGTTACCATCTGTAGTGAGCAAAAGCCTTGTTTGCTTCTGCCATTCTGTGGGTGTCTTCCTTCTTCTTGAAGGCACCGCCGCGTTCGTTGTAAGCGTCGATGAGTTCATTCGCAAGTTTATTTACCATTCCGCGCTCGGAACGAGCACGTGCAGCGTCCACGATCCACTTTAATGCAAGGTGAATTTGCCTTTCAGGTCTTACTTCCATAGGCACTTGATAAGTAGCACCACCAACACGGCGTGGACGGACTTCCATAACAGGCTTTACATTTTCAACAGCTTTGTGGAAAACTGTTAGAGGGTCTTCCCCCAATTTTTCTTTAATAATGTCAAACGCACCGTAAACGATTTTTTCGGCTTTGCTTTTCTTTCCGTCCTTCATTACTTTGTTAATTAGTTTTGCAACAAGTTTGTCCCCGTAAACTGGGTCTGGCAGAATTTCTCTTGGTGGAACAGGTCCTTTCCTTGGCATGTCCTTCCTCTCCTAATTATTTTTTCTCTTTAGGTCTTTTTGTTCCGTATTTGGAACGGGATTGTCTTCTACCCTCAACGCCTGCAGCGTCAAGAGCACCACGGATGATTTTGTAACGAACACCAGGAAGGTCTTTTACCCTTCCGCCCCTTACGAGAACTACCGAGTGTTCCTGTAGGTTGTGTCCGATTCCCGGGATGTAGGCAGTTACCTCAATACCGTTAGAAAGCCTCACCCTTGCGACCTTACGAAGAGCTGAGTTAGGCTTCTTAGGGGTTGTTGTAAACACCCTTACGCAGACACCTCTTTTTTGAGGGTTTCCCTGTAAGGCAGGTGCTTTGGAACGCTTTACCTTTTTCTCGCGCCCTTTCCTCACCAGTTGGTTAATTGTGGGCATACTACTCCTCCTATTGTAGTTTGACAGGCTGAATATAAGCAAAGGCGTAAGATTTTGTCAAGGAATGTATGCAGGAAAGAGGAAAAATCAAGATAGTCGTTTATTTATTATTTATTTTTGCTTGCTCTTTTTTTGAGCAGTTCTCTTGAAATTACTAAGCTGTTTCTCAGCCTTTCTAAGGCTTCTTTTATTTTTATAAGGTCTGCGTCTGCGAGGATACTTAAATTTATCCTTTCTTCGCTTAGGTTACCTTTTGAAAGAGTGTCTGCAAAGTTGACTATTTTTTCGTAATCTTTAGAGACGATTTTTGAGTAAAGAAAGGTAACAATAAAGAATACCAGTCCAACTAAAATGATTGCTATAAAGAGTTTTATAAATATTTCCTTAGCTAAGTTGGGATTTTTAACGGTGTCAGCAATAACAAAGTAGGCAGCTATAAGGAAACTAAATGCAGCAGCATAGTAGAAAATCCCCATACGTATCGGGTAAGCTGTTGCTATGGGTAGGTCTGCTACGAAAAACATTCTTAATAGCTTTTTCACCACCTTCCTCCTTCCCAAGATTACACAACCATTTTAGTTGAAAATAAGAAAGATATCAACATTCAAACAGTGAGATTCGTTTTTTTCTTTCTTTTTTCAAGTCTTTCTAAAGTTTCGAGAAACGCCAAGGCAGAAGCCCTAACTATGTCTGGGTCTACGCCTCTTCCACTAACTCTTATTCCTTCACTTTCTATTGTTACGTAAACTTCAGCAAGAGCATCAGTTCCAGCGGTTAGCGCTCTAATTTTGAAATCTTTTAAAGCTATGCTGCTTCCAACGGAAAGGGCATTTTTAATGGCTTTGTATGTGGCGTCAACGGGTCCGTTACCGGTAGCCAGTCCCAGTTTTTCACCATCGGGAGTTTTGATTTTAACTGTAGCAGTGGGGATTACTCCCTCTCCGCTCATTGCTTGGCTTTTAACTAATTCATATATCTTCTCTTTTGATTCCCCTTCAATTCCTTCTACAATTAATTCGATATCTACATCGTATATTTCTTTCTTTTTGGAAGCCAGTTCTTTAAATTTTTTGAATGCTTCATTCAATTTCTCTTCTGTAAGGTAAATTCCCATCTCTTCTAATTTTTTCTTGAATGCGTGGCGTCCTGAATGCTTGCCGAGGACGATTTTTGATTCTTTCAATCCAATATCTTCGGGTTTCATTATTTCGTAGGTTTCTCTGCATTCCAAAACGCCGTGCTGATGGATACCTGATTCGTGGGCGAAAGCGTTGTCTCCTACTATGGGTTTAGTTCTCGAAATCAATACTCCTGTGAGCCTGCTGACCAGTTGAGAAGTTCTGTATATCTGTTTTGTATCTATATCCGTGTAGACTGGAAACTGGTCTGAACGCACCTTTATTGCCATAACTATTTCTTCCATTGCGGCGTTGCCTGCTCTTTCTCCTATTCCGTTAATGGTGCATTCAACCTGCCTGGCTCCTGCTTTAACAGCCATTAGGGAATTGGCAGTAGCTAATCCTAAGTCGTTATGACAGTGAACGCTTATGATTGCCTTGTTTATGTTGGGAACGTTTTCCTTTATGGCTAAGATTTTTTCAAACCACTCATCAGGAACGGCGTAACCTACAGTATCGGGTATATTTACAACGTTAGCTCCAGCTTCTATTACTGCTTCTAATATTTCGAATAGGTATTTTAAGTCCGTTCTTCCAGCATCTTCAGCAGAAAATTCTACTTCTGCCTTACCTTCGCTTATATCCTGAATTAATTTAACTGCTTTAACGGCTCTTTTAAGTGCTTCATCACGGCTCATTTTAAGTTTGTATTTTAGGTGGATATCTGAAGTAGCTATGAACGTATGTATTCTTACTTTGTTTCCTTCTTTCAGGGCGTCCCACGCTGTTTTTATGTCTGCTTCTACAGCGCGGGCGAGGGAACATACTGTGGAGTTTTTCACTTCTTTGGCGATTCTTTTAACAGCTTCAAAGTCAGCGGGAGAACTTATGGCGAAACCTGCTTCTATGACGTCAACTCCTAATCTTTCTAATTGTTTTGCTATTTGGACTTTTTCATCGACTGTGAGATTAACGCCAGGAGTTTGTTCTCCATCTCTTAATGTGGTATCAAAAATAAATAATTTTTCCCTTTCCAATGATTTAACCTCCTGAGTAAAGGTAATACTTCTTATGATAGGCATAATGGGAGTTTATTTCAAGGGAGAGAGGATTGAAGAAAAATGAGCATATATAAAAAATGGCTCCCCGGGCCGGGCTCGAACCAGCGACCTGGTGGTTAACAGCCACCCGCTCTACCAGCTGAGCTACCGGGGAGCTTTGCTGAGTGAAAATATAGGAAACTTTCAGGGAATCGTCAAGGGTTTGTTGGAGTTCACTACATGGTGGACACCCTGATGGAAATTAATATAGTCAAAAAACTTCTCAGCGGGAGTTTTGTAGTCCAAAGACTTATGAGGTCTCAGAAAGTTATAGATTTT
>JAMOPR010000232.1 GCA_027064485.1 Desulfurobacteriaceae bacterium
AGAGGAGGGTAAGATGCAGTTTACGTGCGATGAGATTAAAAACGCTTTAAGCGGAATTGTTGAAGTTAAAGAAGACAGAGTGGAAATTTTAAACCTGCAGAAAGTTAAAGACGAACTAATAGATAGACTTGTTTACACGGCAGTATTCGGAGAGGAAAAGGAAAAAGCGTGCGCAAGGTGGCTCATAAGAGCAATAGCCCTTGAACTCGACATTGTTCCGGCTTCCATCCACGATTTTTACGTCAACGGAATGGCAAAAGAGGAAATTTCACCGTGGTTTACCGTTCCAGCAATGAACATAAGGGGACTCACCTACGACGTTATGAGGCAGATTTTCAAAATTGCCGTTGAAAAAGACATGGGCGCCTTCATTTTAGAAATTGCCAAATCCGAAATTGGTTACACAGACCAGCGCCCTGCCGAATACACCGCCTGTGCTTTAGCAGCAGCAATCAAAGAGGGCTATAAAGGTCCTGTCTTCATTCAGGGAGACCACTTCCAGTTTAACGCCAAAAAGTATGCGGAAAACCCTGAAAAAGAGCTTGAATCCATAAAAGCACTTACAAAAGAAGCCATAGAAGCTGACTTCTACAACATAGACATTGACCCCTCAACGTTAGTTGATTACAGCAAGCCGACATTAAAGGAACAACAGCTTCACAACTACGTTAATACGGCTAAAATGACTGCCTTTATAAGGGAAATTGAGCCAGAAGGCATAACCGTTTCGGTTGGCGGAGAAATAGGACACATAGGAGGTAAAAATTCAACACCGGAAGAGTTTGAAGCCTTTATGGAAGGCTACTTGGAAGAACTTAAAAAAGACGCCGGAAACGTTCCGGGTATAAGCAAAATCTCCGTTCAGACGGGAACAGAACACGGAGGTATTCCACTCCCTGACGGAAGCATAGCAAAGGTAAAGCTTGACTTTTCCGTTCTTGAAAAAATAGGAGAAGTAGCAAGGAAGAAGTATTCCATGGCTGGCGCCGTTCAGCACGGTGCTTCAACACTGCCTGACGAACTTTTCCACAAGTTTCCGGAAGTTAAAACGGCAGAGATTCACCTTGCTACAGGATTCCAAAACATTATCTACGACCACTTACCGGAAGACTTTAAAAATGAAATCTACAACTGGCTTAAAACAGAACTGAAAGGCGAATGGAAAGAAGGCTGGACCGAAGAACAGTTTATCTACAAAACAAGGAAGAAAGCTTTCGGTAAGTTTAAAAAGGACTTCTGGGACTTACCTAAAGAGGTTAAAGAACCTATGATGAAAGCACTTGAAGATAAGTTCAGATTCCTCTTTGAACAGCTTAACGTTTACGGAACAAAAGAAATTATCGAGAAATACGTTAAACCTGTAAAGATTTACAAAAAAAGACCTTACTAATTAGTTTTTATGGGGAGCCGGGGATTTTCCCGGCTTCTTCTCTAAAACCAAAAAGAAAAATTCCGCTTTTTTACCGGTTTTTCTATCGTAGCACCTTATTCCTATACGGGTTTTATACTTAACAAGTGTTAGCTTTTCTTTGAGTTTAACAATGTTACCTTTTTTCTCAACACTGTTTAACCAACCAATTCCCGTAGCGTAAATTGAGCAGTAACGGTAGTTTTCAGGGTTTTCTATTTCAAAGCTGATGCTAACCGGATTTCTGTCC
>JAMOPR010000233.1 GCA_027064485.1 Desulfurobacteriaceae bacterium
AAGTGGAGCGTTAAGGACGGAGATAAAGTTCAAGCGGGTTCGGTAATTGGTAGCGTTGAGGGAAGTTTAAAAGCCATTTTGCAGGGAGAGAGAACAGCTCTTAATATACTTCAAAAGCTTTCCGGTATTGCTACAAATACGGCAAGGTATGTGGAAATACTTGAAGGTTCTCCTGTAAAACTATTGGATACGAGGAAAACAACTCCCGGCTGGAGAGTTTTGGAAAAGTATGCGACGAGGGTTGGCGGAGCTTTAAATCACCGTTTTGGTCTTTACGATGCGGTTATGATAAAAGACAATCATATTAAAGCTTTTGGCTCTATAAGGGATGCTGTGTTAAAGGTAAAAAAGATAATCCCTGTAACTACAAAAGTTGAAGTAGAGGTTGAAAACGAGGAACAGCTTAATGAAGTTCTTGATGTTTTGGACTATGTTGATATAGTTATGCTTGATAACTGGGATTTAGAAAAGGTTGCTTCTGCAGTTTCGGTTTTGAAGGAAAGAAAAAATAGCGTTAAAGTGGAACTGTCGGGTGGAATAGACTTTCAATCTCTCAGGTTGGTAAAGGATTTACCGGTTGACTACGTGTCTACGAGTAAAATTATTACTGCTGCTAAATGGATTGATATTAGCTTGGAGTTGATATGACGTTGCATCCTTTAAACGCTTTAGATGCTCTAATACTGATTATTTTGGGCTGGAACGTTGTTAGAGGGTTTAACAAGGGATTGGTAGAAGAGGTTATATCGATTGTGGGGGTGGTAATAAGTATTGTAGTAGCTTTCAGGTTTTCCCACGTGGTGGCGGAGATTTTTTCAAAAGATTTAACCGTTCAAACTGTATTTTTATCGGGGATTGTTCTTTATACCGTGTCGTTTTTTGTTTTTAAATACGTTGCTTTTGTGGTTAATCGGAAGTTTTCCCAATCAGTTTGGGGGATTTTAAATAACCTTCTGGGATTTCTTTTTGGAATTGTTAGGGGAATTGTTATAGCTTCTCTTTTCGTGGTTGCTGTTTCTTTCGTTGCTCCGGAGAGTTACCTGATTAAAAGGAGTTTTTTGGGAGGAATGTGCGTTCCCGTTATAGACTTTGCTGTTAGGAAGTTGCCCCAGAAAACTAAGGAAAAATTACTACCCAAGTGGAAAATAGCCAGAGTTATACTGCTTAAAAATTGGAAATCTTGGGATAGAAGTTTAAAAGAGGTTGAAAAAAGGAGAGGGCTGTTTAGAGCCCCCTCTCTGCCATAATTTTCATTAAGTCGCCGAGCCTTGTTGAATATCCCCACTCGTTATCATACCAGGCAAGGATTTTTACCATGTTTCCGCCAATTACATCTGTGCTTTTAGCATCAACTATTGAAGAGCGTGGGTCTCCGGTGAAGTCGATGGATACCAATTCTTCTTCTGTGTATCCTAAAATTCCCTTGAGTTCTCCTTCTGCAGCTTCTTTGAGGGCGTTGTTTACTTCTTCTACCGTAACCTCTTTTTCAAGCGTGCATACAAAATCTATAAGTGAAACATCGGGAGTTGGAACTCTGATTGATATTCCGTTGAATTTCCCTTTTAGCTCCGGTATTACAAGTCCTACCGCTTTTGCTGCTCCTGTTGTTGTCGGAACCATTGAAACGGCTGCAGCTCTTGCCCTTCTTAGGTCT
>JAMOPR010000234.1 GCA_027064485.1 Desulfurobacteriaceae bacterium
AATTAAGGTCTATTATTAAAACTACTTTACCGTCGCCGGCTATCGTAGCTCCTGCTATGCCGGATATATCTGCAAGCAACTCACCTAAAGATTTAATTACTATCTCTTCCTCTCCAAACAAGTTTTCTATTGAAACGGCTATAAAGCGCTCACCCACTTTTACAATAACCACAAAGTGCTTTTCATCCTTATCGGGAAGCTCTAAAAGCTCATTTAGAGAAAAGAGAGGTAGAACTTCATCTCTCAACATAAAGCTCTTAAAGCTTCCTACTTCCTTAACCAAAGATTCATCATACCTTACAACTTCAACTACAGAGTGTAGAGGAACGGCAAACACCTGACCGTTAACCCCTATCATCAAAGTTCTAATAATAGCAACGGTCAAAGGCAGCTTGAGAAGTATGGTTGTCCCTTTCCCTAATTCACTATCAATCTCTATCGAACCTCTTAAAGAATGAATAGTGCTTGCAACAACGTCCATTCCAACGCCACGACCCGAAACATCGCTAACCTTTTCAGCAGTAGAAAAGCCGGGAAGGAAAATAAGCTCGTATGCCTCTTTATCCGACATTTGAGCAGCCTGTTCGGGAGTTATTAATCCCTTTTCAAGAGCCTTCTTTTTAACCTTTTCAGGGTCTATACCCCTACCATCGTCCTCAATACCAACAACTATGTGGTCACCTTCGTGGTAAGCAAAAAGGCGAACAGTTCCCACTTCAGGTTTACCCATCATTATTCTTTCTTCTGGAGGTTCTATACCGTGGTCAAGAGCGTTCCTAACAAGGTGGATAAGAGGGTCTTCAAGCTTGTCAAGAATAGACCTATCAAGTTCTGTGTCCTCACCTTCTATAATCAATTGAACTTTTTTATTTAGCTTCCTTGCCAAATCTCTAACGAGCCTTGGAAACTTGCTGAATATTTTCTTTATAGGCTGCATTCTTAACTTCATAACAGCAACCTGAAGGTCGCTAACTGTTCTGTCAAGACTCGTTACGGCTTCTATCAGCTTTTCTACAGATTCTGTTCTACATTCCTTTTCCACATCGGAAGAAACTCTTAAAATCCTGTTTCTATCAAGAACTATCTCTCCTACCAAGTTCATAAGGTTTTCTACCCTTTCAACATCTACCCTGATAGTTTCAGTTGTCTTCTTTTCCTGTTTTTTGTGCTCTTGCTTCTTAGGTTTGGTAACAGTTTGAGAAGACACTTTCCCTTTCTGCTGCTCTTGCTCCTGCTGTTGCTGCTGTTGTTGTGTTGACTGAGAAGCAGGTTCTTTTTTCTTGATTAAGTCTTTAACGTCTTTACCTTCTTTAATCAGCTTCTCTATTTCCGGGATTACATCCATAGGTCTTTCGTCAGGAGGCATAAGAACTATTTCTTCGAGAATTCCAGCAAGATCCTTGTCAGGATACTTAAGGATAAGTTCTTTCAACTTATCTGAAATACCTTCAACAAACTCTATTTCCTCTTCCTTAGAAGTTGTTGATGAATCTTTGCTTTCCTGTTCCTCTTGCCCAGCAGCAGGAACCGACTCCCCCTTCAGTATCGCATCAAGTTTCTGCAAAATGGGCTCAATCTCTTCCATATCGGGAAGTTCTTCATCTTCCTTCAACATCTGGAGAGCATTTTTCAGATGGTCTATTCC
>JAMOPR010000235.1 GCA_027064485.1 Desulfurobacteriaceae bacterium
CAACAGCACCACAGGTTAGAGCTTTACCACTTTTAAGTTCTACGCCTGCTACTTGGTTTTCTCCCAATATTCTTTCTACTGTGTCGTTGAAGATAAATTTAACACCTTTTTCTTTTAGCATACTTTCAACTATTGCAGAACTTCTTTTATCTAATGCTCTTGCCAATACTCTGTCTAAAAGTTCAACTACCGTTACTTTTACCCCTCTTTCTGCTAAAAAGTAGGCAACTTCCAATCCTATAAAGCCTGAACCTATTACAATAACTTCTTCTACTCCATTTTCTTTTATGTAATTTTTAAAGCTAAGAGCAGAGGAAAGTTCGGTAAATGTAAAGACACCTTTTTTATTGCTTCCTTCTATTGGAGGAACGAAAGGTTTTCCGCCGGTTGCGATTAAGAGTTTATCGTAATTTATTTCTTCCCCAGTTTCTAACTTAACTTTTTTGTTTTGACTGTCGATATTAACACCTTTTTTCCCCAATATTTGTTCTACTCTATTTTTCTCGAAGAAACTTTTATCTCTGTATATGAGTTTTTCTTCCGGAAAATCCACCAACACATCCGCAATCATCGGCTTAGAGTAACACCTGTCTTCGTAAGAGATAACAACAATTTCTCCTTCTTTATCAACTTTTCTTATCCCCGTTATACATCCAACTGCTGCAGCACTGTTACCAATTATTACGTATTTCATTCATCCACCTCTCTGTCGGTTAATTTTACATTTAAAATTTCGGTGATGAACTTAAGGAAAAAACTGCTTCTTTCCACTTTTAACGGCGGTTCTATTACATTATTTTGACTTCCATAATGAAAATGGATAGGATAGGTGCTTAGTGATTTCGCTTTTTTTTCTCCTGGATAGGTATCCAATCTAAAAATTCTGCTATCTTTGCAATGAAAGTGAAAAGAAAAAGAGTTTTCTTCTAATGAGTGGTATATGTCAATAAAAGAATTATCTTTTAAAACAGCCTTTAATTTAACTCCATCGTTAAGATATAAAAATTCCTTGATGAAACCCTTTAACGCATCTAATGCTATGAATTCAGCATCCTGAAGGTTAGTCACTATTTTCCTCCAGGGTTTTAAGAATTCGTTTAAATTTTTTTCTCATAGCTTCTAAGTTGCAGGCTAAAAAGTAAACTTCAAGTCCTTCCTCTTCTGGCACTTCCTCAAAAATAGACTTGAGTTCCTGAAAATTCGCTACACCGTATTTTTTAAATAGTTTTCTTAGTTCACTTTCTACCTGAGGGTATTTTTCTAAAACGCTGCCTTTTAATTCATGGTCTATCTCTTTAACGTTGACCATAAAAATTCCTCCAGTTTACCTTTCGTAATCGTAAACCAATGCTCTGTTGGGGCAGGCTTCTACACATGCAGGGAAACCTCTGTCTTCACAAAGGTCGCATTTAAAAGAGTGCTTTCTTTCAACGAACGGATGAGCTGCACCGAACGGACACACTAAAACGCAATTCCAGCATCCAACGCACCTTTCTTCATCAAGTCTAACTCTACCGTCTTCTCCAATTGTAATAGCGCCAGAAATGCACGCATCAAAGCAGAAAGGATGTTTACAGTGTCTGCACATAACAGAAAGAGAAACAGCTCCTTTTACCTCTACTGCCGGTCTTGGTTTTAACCCT
>JAMOPR010000236.1 GCA_027064485.1 Desulfurobacteriaceae bacterium
CAGAAACTTCAGCTACTTCCTCAAAAGAAGTTAACCTTTTAACACCTAAAGCTTGGGGGAATCTTGGCATCATAGGAGAAGGACCGTAAATGAAAACTTCTGCGCCTAATTTCCTGAAAAGTAAAGCATCAGAACGGGCAACCCTACTGTTAACTATATCACCTACTATCGTTACCTTTTTACCTTCAAGTGTTCCAAACCTTTCTAAAATGGTTATCGCATCAAGAAGTGCTTGGGTTGGATGCTCTCTCCTTCCATCACCTGCATTTACAACCGAAGCGTTTATGTAGTTCCTAACTGTATAGGGAGCTCCTTCACACGGATGTCTCAAAACGATAACGTCTGGATGCATCATATCGAGATTCTTCAAGGTATCTATGAGACTTTCCCCCTTTTTTACGCTACTGGCAGATGCCGCAATATTTATCACATCGGCAGAAAGAAACTTGCCAGCTTTTTCAAAAGAGGAACGCGTTCTCGTAGATGGCTCAAAGAATAGGTTAACAACGCACTTGCCTCTGAGAACAGAAAATTTCTTTCTATCTTCCCTCAAAGCTTTTTTTACCTGTTGAGAAAGTTCATATATCTCCTGAAACTGCTCCTTTGAAACATCCTCTATAGAAATCAGGTGCTCCATTACTACCCCTTAGCTTTTTTTCGGCTCTTTCACAGCAAGGTAAACTATTAAAGTAAGACCAAACATTGCCACCAAATAAGTTGTTATTATTGCAATATCAGTAGGTGTTATTTTCATTCTCGACCTCGTCTAAAAGATTTAAGTAATACTCCATTTTTCTCCAGATTATAAACAATACCGATGTCAACCAAACTAAACTTACCATTCCAGCAAAAGAAAACAAATCTAAACCGCCATGCCTTACAATACCCAAAGTTCCAGCTAAATCTCCAAAAAAACAGAGCAAATATCAACTTAAAAAGCTCTCGTAAATTGGTGATTCTCTCTTTTAAAGTTATTTCTCTCAAACCCTTTCCTCTATCCTTATAGGTATCTTTATCGCCTCTCTTACTTCAACTGCAAGCCTATGTGCTTCAAGCCCTTCGCACTCTGCCAAATTCCTTGCATGTTCAGATACTCTTTTAAAACCTTCTTTGCTGACGTAAAGGATGGAAGAGCGTTTAACGAAATCGTAAACGCCTAAAGGTGAGAAGAATCTCGCGCTTCCACCTGTAGGAAGAACGTGGTTAGGACCTAAAACGTAATCACCCAACGATTCACACGTATAGTGTCCCAAAAAGATAGCGCCTGCATGCTTTATCAAATCTAACAGAGCAAACGGCTCTTTCGTAGCAACTTCAAGATGTTCTGGTGCAACCTCATTAGCTACTTCGCAAGAATGGTAAACATCCTTAGTTAAAAATACAGTGCCAAAGTTCTCTATCGACTTCTCCGCAATTTCCTTCCTTTTGAGAGTTTCAAGCTTTCTATAAAGTGCACTTACAACTTCATCGGCAAGCTTTTCATCGTGGGTAACCAAAAAAGCACCTGCAAGTTCGTCGTGTTCTGCTTGAGATAAAAGGTCTGTTGCCACCCACTCCGGATTAGCCGTCTCATCTGCTATAACCAAAATCTCGCTTGGACCAGCTACCATATCTATATCAACAGTTCCAAATAAAAACTTT
>JAMOPR010000237.1 GCA_027064485.1 Desulfurobacteriaceae bacterium
TGGTGGGGGATTTTTCCGATTCGTCCGTTTTTTTAAGGGGAAAGCTGGATTTCGTTTTTTCAAAAGACAATACCCTTTACATAGTAGACCACAAAACAAACAGGAATAGAGAGTTTGACAATAGGATAAAAACACAACTGCGCTGGTATGCCTTACTGGCAAACGCGAAATTTCCGGAATTTGAAAGATTTGCATTAGAAGTCCACAACGTAAGATACGGAACGGTAAACAGATTTATTTTTACAAAAACAGACCTTTTGGGATTTAAAGCAAGGCTGCTTCCAATAATAGAAACGTTGGAAGATGAGCTGTTGGGAAAAACTTTTTCCGATTTAGTTCCTTCTGCATGCGAAGTTAACTGCAAGTGGTGCGACTACAGGCACATCTGCCCGGCGGCATCAATTTAATCTACAACTGCCTGCTTACGGCGCTTCAAGGCTACACGGCTTTTAACAGATGTAATCTTATTCTGAAGTAACTTCTTCATGCCGAAATAGGAAAGTATAGAAAAGATAGCGCCTAAAAACGCTCCGCCCACAAACATGGGAATAATTATTGCTTTACCAGCTGAAAGAATGGAAGCAAGGGAAGAGAGGTTTACGCGGGGGAGGTGGGGGGATTTTCTAAGAAGGAAGCAACCAACGTAATAATCTGCAATCAAAACAGGAATTGTAGTCCAAGGATTAGTTACGTGCGTTCCTATAGCAGCTGCAACCTTACTAACTCTGGTAATTGCTGCTATTGTTACGGCAATAAGAACTTGAAATCCATTTACAGGTAAAAAGCCAACAAACACTCCTAACGCCAAACCTTTCGCCGTTTCATCAGGTCTATCTTTCAGTTCGAGTAACTTCTTTATGTAAAACCTAAAAGAGAAGGCTTTTTTAAATTTCTTCAGCATAGTGGAGTTAGTATACTAAATAAAGTAAGTTAACGCAAACTGCTACACTTTTTGCAAACGCCATAACAGACAAAAGAACAGCTTTTTACCTCAAAACCTTCTGGAATATTTGATAAGTTAACGCTACTTTTGAAATCACAATCTACATCATAAACACGCCCACACTTAAGGCATACAAAATGGCTGTGAGGTTCCACTCTTGCATCATACCTGACTTTATCCTTCAAAGTGGGAACCCTTGCAACAAGTCCCGCCTTTTCTAAACTTGCAAGAGTTCTATATACGGTAGTTAAAGAAATCCCCTCTATCTTTCCTTTCAAGTCCTCGTAAAGCTCTTCAGCAGATGGATGGTCATTGCGCGACACAAGTTCCTTATAAACGGCAAGCCTTTGAGGTGTCAATTTTAAACCGGCTTTCCTCGCCCTATCTCTGAAAGCATTAATCTTTTCGTTCATTCCAGCCTCTTAGTTAAAGAATATTTCTATAATATTATGCCTATTCTAATCTATCGCCAACTTTAATACGGTAACCCCTTACAAAATCCCCCCCACTCATCTCCTTCCTACCTTCCGGCTTAAGGCGCAAAATCTTCAAACAACCTTTTCTGGTAGCAACAACTAACTCTTCATCTGCTTTTACAACCGTTCCCGGCGGAAAATCGGAATCACAATCAACAGGTTCAGCACAGGTTATTTTCAATCTTTTACCCTTATAGGTAGTATAAGCAGAGGG
>JAMOPR010000238.1 GCA_027064485.1 Desulfurobacteriaceae bacterium
ACTGACAGGTTTAACGTTGAAAGACGCAAAAGACAACAATGCAAACGTCATAGTAACTCCTTGCCCCCTATGCCACATGAATTTGGATGCCAACCAGTCAAGAGCGTTGAAGGCTATTGGTGAGAATTTCCAAATGCCTGTTTTACACCTGCCTCAGTTAGTTGGATTGGCTTTAGGCATAGAACCTCAAAAGTTAGGAATTCAAAGACACATCGTTCCTGTCAACATATGATTTCCAGCCCCCTTTTGGGGCTTTTTTCTTTAAAATCAAAAAACCATCTCCTACCGGCAAAAGCGTTACTTCGAAATTCGGATACTCTTTAACCTGCTCAAGAAACAACTTTAACAGATTAACTGTCCTGCTATACCGTTTTTCATCGTAACTTTTACCGCACACGTAACCTCGAAAAAGAACGTTATCGAATACAGCTATTCCTCTTTCTTCTAAAAGTGCCTGAACCTTAAAGTTGAAAAATGGATACTCAGATTTGACAGAATCGATAAAAATAAAATCAAACTTTTTGCCTTCTGCAAGAAAATCCCCAACCACCCCAAAAGCATCAGAATGCACTACCGCAACGTTCTTTAAACCAGCCCTTTGAAAAAAACGTTCTGCAACCTCTAACCTTTTAGCATTAGAGTCAACCGTCAAAATTTCTGCTTCAGGACAAGCTTCAGCCATAGTAATCGTGCTATAACCAATTCCAGTGCCTATCTCAAGAATACTTTTAGGCTTAATCAATTTAACGAGAAACTTAAGAAAAACAGCCGAGGACGGAAGAAGAATCGGCACTTTCTCTTTTGAAGCAAATTCTTCAATATCCTTCAAAACCTCACTTCTAAAGTTGTAAGTATTAACAAAAAACTCCACATCTGCAGGAATAATTTCACTCAAATTCTTCCACCTATTAAAATCCATTTACCATACCCTATCACAAACTTTTGAACAAATTGTATAACGAAAACTTTACCGCACAGTTTTTATTTGCTAACTTTATTAAGATATCTTTAAAATCTGGAGGCATCAATGATAATTAGTATTTCTGGAGGCAAGGGCGGAACCGGAAAATCCACCCTCTCCACCAACCTCTCAATCCTCCTCCAACAGTTCACATTAGCCGATTTAGACGTAGAAGCTCCAAACGACTATATCCTCCTAAACGTTAACCTAACAAACGGAAAACCCGTTAAACTCTTCAAACCAAAATTCAACCACAACTATTGCACAGGATGTGGCATATGTGCATCCGTATGTAACGATAACGCAATAATCCTAAACAAAGAAAACAAACCCATACTACTCAAAGACCTATGCGGCGGGTGCACAGCTTGCAAATTAGCATGTCCCTCAGAAAAAGCAATAGAGGAAGACTACGAAACGGTCGGCTACATCTACGAAAACGAAACACCTTACGGATTTAAACTCATAACCGGCGCTCTATTAGAAGGAAAAGAAAAAACCTACAAAGTCCTTCTCGAAGCAAAAAAAAGAGCTTTAAAAGAAGAAAAGATAATTTTAGACACAGCAGCCGGCGCCGGAAACGCAATATTCAAAGCACTGGAAGGCTCTGACATCGTAGTTGCCGTTACAGAACCAACCCCCTTTGGAGCGAGAGATTTGGAAAAAATCCT
>JAMOPR010000239.1 GCA_027064485.1 Desulfurobacteriaceae bacterium
TTTTGCTGCCTCTTTAAACGCAAGCTTTGGCATCTTTCCTTCTTTAACTTTCTCTTCTGCAGCAGAAACTAACTCTTCTGCCGTTTTAAACTTAGAAAGAAGTCTTTCTTTTGAAGGAGCAAACTTACCGTGACAAGAAGAGCAGGTGACTTCCCATACTCCTGCAAAAGAAGCAGTTGCTCCCAATAAAGTCAATGTCATAACCGTTAGGAACTTTCTCATGCTCCCTCCTGTATGAATTTTTTAGAAAATATAGGTAATTGCAAATTATTTGCAAGTATTTAGATTCTTTTATTAATGCTAAAATAACAGCACAAAAAAATCAGCGGGAAAAAATGAAAGAGAACGGATTTCTGTCAAGAAGGGATTTCCTTAAACTTTTAACGCTGGGAAATGCAATAAGCATACCTTTAGAAGCTGAAGCACACATATACCCGATAATAAAAAGAATTAGGTATTCCTCAACCAGTGAAAGAACCCGCATTGTATTCGACTGTTCAGGCAAAGTTGAAAAGAACTGGATAAAAACACACTTACGCGGAAACGTTCTTTGGATTACCGTTAGAAACACTCGAACCAACTACATGAAAAGAAAACTCAAGAGCAACCTGGTAAAAGAAGTAAAGGTTTATCCTATAAACAGGCGCTTAGTAAGAATAAAAGTAACAATGAAAGAACCCCACAAGTTTAAGATATTTGCACTAAAAGCACATTGCGGAAGACCGTTTAGACTGGTAGTAGATGTATTCCCCGATTTTCTAACTACTTCATGTCCAGTAAAACATTATCCAAAAAGAATAGTAGTCATCGACCCCGGACACGGTGGTAAAGACCCGGGAGCTATTTGGCCCATACACTCTTCCCACCCCATAATAAAGGAAAAAAACATAACCCTTGCTATCTCTTTACGGGTAAGAAGGATACTAAAACAATATCCAAACATAAAAGTAGTTATGACAAGGACAAGAGATGTTTATGTTCCTCTTTTAAAGAGAGCCGAAATAGCAGCTAAAGCCTGCGCAGACGCCTTTGTAAGCATTCACGCAGATTCAATGCCAAAGTATCCAAACTGGAACGGAGTGACCGTATTCAAGGCATCTCCAAGATTGTTTGCAAAAGCAGAATCGATGGCTAAAGTGGTAGCCAAAAAAGTAAAACTGTGCAACGATGTAATGTGCTGGAGCATAAGTCCTCTTTTGTTAAACATGTCAACAACTGTAACTTTTGTTGAAAGCAGCAGATTGGCAGAATCCATAGTAAACAGCTTGAAAGCTCACGTTAATGATGACCTTGTAAACGGAATCAGAGACATGCACAGAAACATCGTCGTCTTAAAAACTCCGGGAAGACCGGCAGTGCTTATAGAAACGGGATTTATAACAAATCCTCTGGACAGGAAAAGGCTCGTTCAAAGTTGGTATCAGGAAAAATTGGCAAGAGGAATAGCCAAGGGAATTGTGAACTACTTCCACTCTATGGAAAAAGTAGCATACAAGTTTTCTTCCGAAGTAGATTACACGCTGGAGGATAGTTAATGAAGTTTTCCTTTAAAGGAAAAAGTTTAAATGGAACATTAAGAGTTCCTTCTGACAAGTCGATTTCCCACAGAGCAGTAATGCTTGGCTCTTTAA
>JAMOPR010000240.1 GCA_027064485.1 Desulfurobacteriaceae bacterium
TGTGCTTCTTTAAGAACAAGCTTAACCATATCCCGTTTTATAGTCCCAAGAGTAAGAATCGTTTTTGCCAACCTGCTTATTTCATGTTCCTTCAAGTTCTTTATTACGTTAACTGCCACGTCTTCCGGCAGAGTCAGTATTAAAATAGCAGCCTTCTGACTTCCGGTTATCCGTTCGGTTTTATGCTTTTCTTCCTTCTTATCTGCTTTCTCTGCCATACCCTATCCTTTAGTGATTTTTGTGGCTGTAGTAGAGGGCAAGTGCAAGCATTAAAACGCCAACCGCTAAGTATAAAGTATCAAGAGGAGTTTCATACTTTATATGAATGGCGTATTTGAAAAAAGTAACGATAAGAACCATGAGAACGACTTTGGCTAATCTTTCTTTTAAATCGTCAAGGCTATGGATGGCTAAGATGCGGGAGGATTTTTCGTCGTTCTCTGCCTCATCTATCTTGCTGATAAAGAGTTCGTAAAGACCCAAAGAAAAGATAATGAGAACAGTAGCTATTAAAAACAGGTCTATTGCTCCAACAATTGAACCCACCAAATCTTCGTGTTCTTCAGGCGAAATATGAAAATGAACAGCAAACAATTTTTCTAAAGGTTCAAAAATTTCCACAGATGCAACAATAAAAAGGGCGAAAGAAGCCAAGAGAGAAAAAACAACAGCAAAAAGCACCATTAACCTTGAACGCCAGAGAAAAGCTTCAAATATTCTTTCCAAAATACGCACTTAAAAACCTCCAAAAACAGCATGCTCAATGTAGAATAAAACAATCGCCACAATTACAGTAACTGCAGCAACAGGAGTTCCGTATTTCATAAACCTGAAGAAATCTATCTTATAACCGTTCCTTTCAGCTATATCGGCAGTAACGATGTTGGCAGAAGCTCCTATAAGGGTAAGGTTTCCTCCCAAACAAGCTCCGAGAGAAAGAGACCACCAGAGAGGGTCCATAACGCTTCCCATCTGAGCTTCCATACCTTTCAACACGTAAGCCATAGACATGGTAAATGGAATGTTGTCAACAAATCCTGAAATCAACGCAGAAACAAAACCTACAATCAAAATACCGTGATGTATGTTGTTACCTATCTCTCTTATAAGCCAGTGTGCAGCTTCTTCAAAAACGCCGTTTACTTCAAGAGCTCCTACAACCATAAACAGTCCCATAAAGAAAATGAGGGTGGTCCATTCCACTTTTTCCAAAATCCACGCAGGAGACAATCCGCTGATAAAAGCCAAAACGGTAGCCATTGCAAGAGCTATAACGCCGGGCTCAAGACCAATATTATGTCCTATAATGAAAAGTATTATCGTCACTAAGAAAACACCTACGGATTTTTTCATCAACCTTCTGTCCAAAAGCGACTCATCTACTTTACCCGAAAGGACTTCTTCAAGTTCTTCAGGAGAAGCTTTGGCTTCCAAAAAGCCTCCTTTAGCCATCATAAGATGCATAACTATTAATCCCAAAATGAAAGCAAGTATGGCGTAAGGAGCCACTTCAATAAGGAAATCATTAAAGGTTTTACCGGCAATACTTCCAATAATAATGTTCGGCGGGTCACCAATAAGGGTAGCTGTTCCACCC
>JAMOPR010000241.1 GCA_027064485.1 Desulfurobacteriaceae bacterium
GTTTGGTTGTCGGGAATTTTGGTGGAAAAGGAGAAAATGAGGCTTTTAAGGTAGAGGTGGGGGTAGGATTTTTTTAGCTTTTGGAAGTTAAACTTTGAAGAGTAAAAGCTTAGCAGTGTCTCTAATTTTTCCGGCATTTGGGGTTTAGAAACGGTTATACCCAAAACGGACGGTATTTCTTTCCCTTTGCCCAGCTTGAACAAGCACCAAGCTTTGAGATATTTTTCGGCTTCCGTTTGGGGATTTTTGAGCAGTTTTAACGCTTTTTCATATTTTCCGTTTAAATAAAGCGTTCTTGCAAGTTCCAGCTTCGTTTCGAGAGTGGGATTTTTTTTGTATAGCTTTTGAGCTTCTGTTAGGGCGTCTGCGAATTGTTTCTTTCTTTCAAGGTATCTAACGTATTGGAGTTCTTCTTCAGAAGAGGAGAACCACCTTCCAAAATTGTCAAATATGAAATCGATAAGTTGACAGTCGTTTCTTTCAGTTGCCGTTTTGAGGGCTTTAGTTAAAAAGCCACTTTCTTTTGCGGCGCCTTTAAGGTCTAAATTTTTGGAAGCTACCGAGAGTATGTAAATTAATTGCTGAGAGGTGAGGTCGAAGTTTTTTAGTGTTTTGAAGAAGTTAACTTTTTCTGATATGGGAAGTGCGGTAATTTCTTGAGGAAATGCTTCTTCTACAGTCTTTCCGATTTTTAGTGCGTATACAAATTTGAGTGCTAAAAGTTCGCCTTTGTTAAATTCCGGAAGAGTCTTTTCCCAGTAGTTGATTAATTTTTCAAGGTCTTTGAAATCGTTACTTTTTAGGAATGATAGATACATGAACTTGTAGATTTTCTTGAACTCATCTGGAGTTAGGGAGTTGAAGTTTTCACTGAACGTTTTTGAAGCTAATCTGTATAAACCATCCTGATAGAGTTTTACGCCTAAGTTTATATCGCCTGCCAGTGCCGTTGCTGTTAGCATGAGACTGCTGAATATTGTTATCGTTTTCTTCATTATGATCCTCTAATGAAGTTAATCGAGTAGGTAATTGTAAACGAAATTTATTTAGCGTGCAGAACGTTAACTTGAGTATAAATTTTAAACTGCCATGAGGAAGTTTAAAGTTGTTTCACCGTTTCAGCCTAAAGGTGACCAGCCTAAAGCTATAAGGGAACTGTCGGAAGGTATAAGGAAAGGTTTAAAGTATCAAACTCTTCTGGGTATAACAGGAAGTGGAAAGACCTTTACGATAGCAAAGGTTATAGAAGAAGTTCAGAAACCTACGCTTGTTATTTCCCACAACAAAGTTTTGGCTGCCCAGCTTTACCACGAACTTAAAACTTTCTTTCCGAATAATGCCGTTGAATACTTTATCAGCTACTACGATTACTACCAGCCGGAAGCCTACATTCCCAGCAGAGACCTTTACATAGAAAAGGACTGTTCCATTAATCCGGTAATTGACCGCATGCGCCACTCTGCAACCGTTTCACTGCTTACAAGGAAAGACGTTATAGTTGTCTCTTCTGTTTCCTGCATTTACGGTTTAGGTTCGCCCGACTTTTACAAAAATCTTTCTTTAAGGTTTGAGGTTGGTGAGGAGATAGAGAGAGATGAGGTTATACGGAAACTGGTTACCTTGGGATATGAGAGGAGTGAATACGACCTGAGACCGGGGATTTTTAAGGTAAGGGGTGACGTGATAGATATCTTTCCTGCCGACGTTGAAGACCACTTTATAAGGGTGGAACTTTTCGGAGATGAAGTTGATTCTATCGTTATGCTTGACTACTTCAATAGGAGCGTTTTAAGGGAGTTTGACTCTTACACCGTTTATCCGGCTTCCCACTACGCTACGCCTTATTCGAGGATTGTTGAGGCGGTGAGGTCTATTGAGAAGGAGCTTGAGGAGAGGGTGGATTTTTTCCTGAAGGAAGGAAAGGAATTGGAAGCAAAGAGGATAGAGCAAAGAACTCGTTACGATATGGAGCTTTTGTTGGAAATAGGGCACTGTAAGGGGATAGAAAATTATTCACGCCATTTGGACGGAAGGAAGCCGGGAGAGCCTCCTTTTACTTTGCTTGATTACTTCCCCGACGACTTTTTGGTAATCATAGACGAATCCCACGTTACTATCCCGCAGATTAAAGCGATGTGGAGGGGCGACAGGGCGAGAAAGTTTAACTTGGTGGAGCACGGGTTTAGGCTTCCTTCTGCTTATGACAACAGACCTTTAAACTTTGAAGAGTTTTTAGAAAGAGTTCCCCAAGCTATTTTTGTTTCTGCTACGCCTGGTGATTTTGAGCTTTCCGTTTCGGAAAAAGTAGTGGAGCAGATTATTAGACCTACAGGGCTTCTTGACCCGGTTGTTGAGGTAAGACCTACGGAAGGTCAGATTGACCATCTCCTTTCTGAAATTAGAGAGAGGATTAAAAGGAATGAGAGAGTTTTGATAACTACTTTAACGAAAAGAAGTGCTGAAGAGCTTACAGAATACCTTCTTGAAAAGGGTGTTAAAGCTAAATATATGCATTCTGAGATAGATTCTGTTGAGAGAGTTGAAATCATCAGAGGACTCAGAAGCGGGGAGTTTGATGTTTTGGTTGGAGTTAACCTTTTGAGAGAGGGGCTTGACCTTCCTGAAGTTTCTCTTGTAGCTATTTTGGATGCAGATAAAGAAGGATTTCTAAGGTCAACTACATCTCTCATTCAGACGATAGGTAGAGCTGCGAGAAACGTTAACGGTAAAGTGATTCTTTATGCGGACAGAATAACGCCTTCTATGAAAAAGGCGATAGAAGAGACGGAGAGAAGAAGGAAAATTCAGGAAGAATACAACAAAAAGCACGGTATTGTTCCTCAAACGGTGAAAAGGAGTATAGAAGCTTCCATTTTAGAAGATGCCGGTGTTATGCCCTTTTACAAGATAAAAATTGGTAAAGATGAGCCTTTGCCGAAAACAGAGGAAGAAGTTTTAGAAAGAATAGCTCAGCTTGAGAAGGAGATGAAAGAAGCTGCAAAAAACTGGGAGTTTGAAAAAGCAGCAGAGCTGAGGGATAAGATAAAAGAATTGAGAAAACTTTTAGTTCCTGCCGATTAAACGTTTCTTGTTAGGACATATCCCACGTTTGTTAGTGTTTTAATGTGCTTGCCTTTTGAACCCAATTTTTTTCTTAATCTGTGAATGTAAACATCTAAAGTTCTTGCACTTTTTTTCGTTCCCCATATGCGGTTGAGCAGGAATTCCTTTGGTAGCACTTCCTCCTGATACTTAATGAGAAGCTCAAGAATTTCAAGTTCTATTTTAGTTAGGTCGATACTTTTCCCGTCAACAATAACCCTTCCTTCTTTCTTTTTAAGCGTTATTCCTTCAAATTCTAAAGTGTTGTTTATCCTATCTTTGTATCTTCTTAAAATTGCCATTGTTCTTGCTAATAGTTCTTTTGTGCTGAAAGGTTTGATAATTACGTCGTCAGCCCCTACTTCGAACCAGCGAACTTTAAAGTCCGTTTCGGGGATTGAACAGAGTATGATTACAGGTAATCCTTTTTTCTCTTTTACTTCTTTGCAAATGTCGTATCCTTTACTGCCAAGAAGTGCTACATCTAAAATGAGAATTGAGTAGTTGTTTTTGTTGGATATTTCGCTTCGGCTTGTAGCGATTTCGACTTCAAAACCGTAATCTGTGAATACGTTTTTAATTTCTTCTGCTATGGATTTGTCGTCTTCTACTACTAACGCTTTCATTTTTTACATCCGTTTAACGTGGTTTTAACATTTATTTAACAGGAACTACGAATTAGCTTGCATAGGGAAATTTTAAAATTTTGTTACAATATTGACAACAGAATGTAAACAGGAGGTAAGAGTATGGAGGTAAAGATTGCGAATCCTGCTCCTTTGGGACTCTTTGGGTTTGGCATGACTACGATTTTGCTGAACCTTCATAACGCCGGATTGATGCATTTGGGAACCATGATTTTAGCCATGGGGATTTTTTACGGGGGACTCGCACAGATTATTGCAGGACTTATGGAATTTAAGAAGAACAACACCTTTGGCGCACTTGCATTTACCTCCTACGGTCTGTTTTGGGAAACTCTCGTATTTCTCCTTTTGATGTCAAAGTGGGGGTGGTGGCAAGGTCCTGATAAAGTGGCAATTGTTTCCTACTTAGTAATGTGGGGGATTTTTACTTTCCTGTTGTGGATTGTTCTCTATAAAACTAAACATGGAGCGGATATCCAGTTCGTATTTATTACGTTGTGGATTTTGTTCTTCCTTTTAGCGTTGGGAGATTTAACTGGAAGTTCTTTAATTAAGATGTTAGCCGGATACGAAGGTATAGTTTGCGGAGCTTCCGCTATGTATGTTGGATTTAAAACTGTGCTTCAGGAATCTTTAGCAAACAATTAAAAATTTTAAGATAGGAGGTAGTTATGGCAGAAGAAAAACTTGACCACCTGCTAAAGCAGGAAACAGTTATTAATCCTCCCGAAGATTTTGTGAAAAACGCTAACGTTAAGAATTACGAAGAGGAGTATGCTCGCTTTAAAGAAGACCCTGAAAAGTTCTGGGCGAGCGTTGCGGAGGAGCTTTTCTGGTATGAAAAGTGGGAGAAAGTTTTAGAGTGGAATTACCCCTACGTTAAGTGGTTTGTGGGAGGAAAAACGAACATCACTGTTAACGCTCTTGATAGGCACGTTAAGAACGGTAAGAGAAACAAGGTTGCTTTCTTCTGGGAAGATGAGTTAGGAAATGAGAAAGTTGTTACTTACGGTGAGCTTTATAAATTGGTTAACAAGCTTGCTAACGCTTTGAAAGCTGCTGGCGTAAAGAAGGGAGATAGAGTTGTTATCTACATGCCTCTTGTAGTTGAGCAAGTAGCAGCAATGCTTGCCTGTGCCAGAATAGGTGCTATTCACTCTGTTGTTTATGCTGGATTTAGCGTTCCCGCTTTGAGACACAGAATAGAGGATGCAGAAGCGAAAATCGTAATTACTGCAGACGTTACGATTAGAAGGGGAAGGGCTATTCCTCTCAAAAGGATTGTAGATGAAGCTATTATGGATTTACCTTTTGTAGAGAAAGTTGTAGTTTTAAGGCGTCTTGAGCCGAAGGTTGACCTGATAGGTGAAAAGGAAATTGATTTCTATGAGTTTTTAGACGGTCATTCCGATTACTGTGAACCGGAAGTTATGGATGCTGAAGACCCGTTGTTTATTCTCTACACTTCCGGTTCTACAGGAAAGCCTAAAGGTGTTCTCCACACAACCGGTGGATATATGGTAGGCACTTACTACTCTATGAAGACGGTTTTTGACTTAAAAGATGACGACATATTCTGGTGCACTGCTGACCCCGGCTGGATTACGGGACACAGTTACATCGTCTATGGTCCACTCGTTGCTGGAGCTACTCAGGTTATAGCAGAAGGTGCACCTAACTATCCTGATTTTGGAAGATGGTGGAGAATTATTGAGAAATACGGTGTAAATATTTTCTACACAGCACCAACTGCTATTAGAATGTTTATGAGAGCCGGTGAGGAGTGGCCCAACAAGTATGACCTTTCTTCTTTAAGGCTTTTAGGCTCTGTCGGTGAACCGATAAACCCAGAAGCTTGGTTGTGGTATTACAGAGTTATCGGTAAGGAGAGATGCCCGATTGTGGATACGTGGTGGCAAACAGAAACAGGTGCTGTAATGATTACTACTATAGACGGTCTCCCTATGAAACCTGGTAAGGCTGGTAAACCTGTTCCTGGCGTTATAGCTGACGTTGTTGATAAGGAAGGAAATCCTGTTGAGGATGATAAGGGAGGATTTTTAGTAGTTAAATATCCTTGGCCCTCTATGATGAGAACTATCTGGAAAAACCCAGAAAGATACGAACAATACTGGAACACTATTCCTAACTGCTATACAGCTGGTGACGTTGCTGTTAGGGATAAGGATGGTTACATTATGGTTCTTGGAAGAGCTGATGACGTTATTAACGTTTCCGGTCATAGAATTGGAACTATGGAAGTTGAGTCTGCCCTTGTTTCTCACCCTGCTGTTGCTGAAGCTGCCGTTATCGGAAAACCAGACCCTGTAAAGGGAGAAAGCATTAAGGCGTTTATTATTCTCAAGCAGGGGTATGAGCCTTCAGAAAATCTTGTTAATGACTTGAAGTATCACGTTAGAATGGAACTCGGTGCTTTGGCAGTTCCTTCTGAGATTGAATTCCTTGATAAGTTGCCAAAGACGAGAAGTGGAAAAATTATGAGAAGGGTTCTTAAAGCAAAAGAGCTTGGCATGGACCCTGGTGATTTATCTACTTTGGAAGATTAACTGTTATCTTGAAAAGCTTAGAGGAAGGGGGGATTTTATTCCCCCCTTTTTTATTTTGGTTTGTTCGTGGCGTAGATTTGTTAAATAAAAAAGGGGGCTTATAAGCCCCCTTTCGAGTGAAAATTTGATTTTATTATTCGTGTGTAACAACAGGCATTGGTGGTTCGTTTTCGAGAACTTTCTTAGCATCGTGATATTTTTCATACATCTTCATCCTGTAGTTGTAAATGTCTCTCATTTCTCTTATGTCCTGCTGAACTTGGAATACACCGTGCCAGTGTGAATAATCCGGAGAACCCATTGCAGCACCGTGTCTAAATCTTCTTCCTTCATGGTGCCAGAAGTAGTAGTAAAGTTTGAAGAATGGGTCACTCCATACGTCGGATTTGATTAAGCCTTTAGCTTTAAGTTCTTTTAACATCTTTTGAGCTTCAGCCGCATATTTATTGTAGGTTTCAACAGCGGCATCAACTCTCTCAAAGAAATTGTTTGCGAATGTTTCAGAGTGGCACGTTACACATACCTGCTTCATTTCGCTTCTTGCAGCTTCAGCTCCGTCTGCATTACCTGCTACTGGATTACCTCTGATAGCCTTTTTCTCTTTCCACCACGTCCAACCAGCGGTTTCTGTCTTTCCGTTTCTTTGTTTGCTAACAGGTGCCCAGAGATTCCACTTAAGCCTTACGCTTACGTTGTGGGTAGCTTTTAAGCCATTGATTCCAGACATGTGACATGTAAAACATGTAGCGGCTCTGAGAGTTTTGCCAGGAATTTGCTTTCCTGTAGAGAAGTCGTAAGCCTCTTCGTTTGAATCGAAGATGTGACCGTGAACGCTTGATTCAAATACTTCTTTGTCCGGATGGTCTGGACCGAGGTGGCAGTTTGTGCAAGATGCAGGTTTTCTTGCTTCAGCAGCAGAGAATTTGTGTCTGGAGTGGCATGCACAACAGTTGGATACGCCACCATCTGGATAAAGAGCGGCAATACCGTCGTTGGGCCACGTTGTTGGGTCAGGTCTTCCGTCCTTGTCGAGTTTTATGTATGTGCCGTGACACTGGATACAGTTGTTCATTACGACTAAATCAGCTTTTTTCGGGTTATTTTCCCACATTTTAGGAGTAGAGAGGTCATTCCTAATTCCTTTTGTATATCCGCTGGAACCAAACGTGGGATTATTCCCCTTACCTGATTCATAATAGTAAGCAAGTTTTGTCATTAAAATACCGTGCTTGGATACTGTGTTAACCCACTGTGCGGCACCTCTGGAGTGTCCGGAGTTTAAATATTCAGCCACTTCGTTCGGGTGACATTTAGCACAGGTTACAGAAGAAACAGCTGCCTGAACGGTCCAGTTAGCACCTTGAAGTTTGTGCTTTTTAAATGCTGTTGGATAATCTTTAGGAACTACGTGACAGTCTGCACAACCTACACCAGCTTTGGCGTGCATGGAGTGCTGCCAGTCAGCAACAATACCTGGAGTTTCTGTTTCGTGACAAGAAAGGCACTTCTTGCTTGAAACGGCGGGAGAAGGTTTGAAGCTTACCAACTTTTTGTAGTAAGGGTTGCTTTCGAGTAGAGCCTTTACAGCTGGAGGAACATTTTCCTTCTTTGGGGTGTAGGTAGTTGTTTCTACATTTGGTTTTTCTTGAGTTGTTTTTTCAGGTGTTGGGGTTGGTTGCTTTTGTGGTGCTGATGCTTGCTGCTCACCACAGGAAGCAACGAACCCAAGCGCTGCGAATGTAGCGGCTAATTTTAAGACGTTAGATGTGCGCATGGTTCTGCCTCCTTCCGTGTAGTGTTTTTTTTTGTGTTCACCTATTATATTACACATTGGACGATATTTAAACAAGAGGTAATTTCAAGAATTATAAGAAATTGTAATATTGGTTTTCTGTATTTAATGAATGGATACTTGTCTGATACTTTGCTATAATGAATACGAAACAAGTTTAGGAGGTATGTAGAGGTGGATAAAAAAGCTGTTGTTCTGAGTGGAATAATAGGTTTTGTCGTTGCGGGAGTGGCAGCTCTTATATCTGCTCAAATGATAGAAAATACCAGCACTCCTCAGTTTTGCTCTTCTTGTCATGAGATGAAACCTATGTATGAAACGTGG
>JAMOPR010000242.1 GCA_027064485.1 Desulfurobacteriaceae bacterium
ATCGGCTTTTGAAGGGGTTCCGACGGCTATAAAGATGAAATCGGAATTCTTTACGGCATAGGCATAATCAGTGGTGAATTCAATGTTTCCTGATTCAATTGCCTGGTTGAGTATTCTGTCAAGTCCCGGTTCGTATATGGGAATTTCTCCGTTTTTTAGTTTTTCTATTTTCTCTGCATCTATGTCAAGCCCTATGACTTTGTGCCCTAAGTAGGCAAAGCATGCTCCTGATACGAGTCCTACGTATCCTGTTCCTATTACTGCTATTCTTTTTTCAGACAATTTTCTACCTCCTTTAATGCGAGTCCGTAAAGTAATCCGTGTTCGCTGACAGTCAAACTTTCTTTGTTGAAGACGTTGCAAAACACTTTGAAGAAAGCGAGACCAGGAATGATAACGTCAGAGCGGTTTTCTTCAAGACCTTTAACTTTTTTTCTTTCAGCTTCTGTCATAGAGGATAATTTTCTATACCATTTTTCTATCATATCCTTTGTTACTTTATATCCGTGGACGATTTCAGGTTTATAAACTTCCATCTCCTCTTCCATGGCGACGACGGAGGTAATAGTTCCGCCAACGGCGAATACTTCAAAATCGGGATTTTTGATGTGCTCTTTTACTTTTAAAAGTTTTTCTTCTATGAAGGATTCTAACAGAGACAGTTCCTTTTCTGACGGTGGGTCGCTCTTTAAAAACTCTTCGTGTAGGATTACGACGCCGAACTTCAGGCTTTCGAGGTATTCTATTTCTTTCGGTGTTCCGTAAACAATTTCTGTGCTGCCGCCTCCCAAATCAACTGTCATAGCTTTTCCATGAACGTTAAAAGAGAGAACGTTGGCTTTGAAAACGAGCTCCGCTTCTTCTCTGTCGCTGAGTATTTTTATTTCGAATCCAAGTTCTCTTACTTTGCTTAAAAACTCATCGGCGTTTTCTGCAATTCTTGCAGCTTCTGTCGTTGCAACTACAACTTTATCTACCTTATACTGTTCTATTACCTGCTTAAACTCTTTAAGGACGGCAATTGTTTTCTCAATACTTTCCTTTGAAAGCCTTCCGGTTTTTTTAACTCCTTTTCCTAAGCGGGTAACTCTACCTAACTTCAGCAGTTGTTTGATTTTTCCTTTTTCGTTCGCTTCACTTATCAGTAAGCGCGTTGAATTTGTTCCTATGTCTATTGTGGCTAATCTCAAAAAACTCCTCCGCTGTATAATCTGAGTGCAAATTTTACTAAAAGGCGGAAAAAGATGTTTACGGGATTGGTGGAGGAAGTAGGAAAGATAAAGAGCGTGGAAAGAGGAGGTTCTCTTTTAAAAATTGAGTGTAGTAAAGTGATAGAAGATGTTAAAGAGGGCGATAGTGTAGCGGTGAATGGAGTGTGCTTAACGGTTGTAGCAGTGGGGGATAACTGCCTTAGTTTTGACGTTTCGTCAGAAACGTTAAAAAGGAGCAATCTGTCAAGATTAAGGACAGGGAGCGCTGTTAATCTTGAAAGGGCGTTGAGAGTTGGTGATAGGTTGGGAGGACATATTCTGCAGGGACACGTTGATACGGTGGGG
>JAMOPR010000243.1 GCA_027064485.1 Desulfurobacteriaceae bacterium
TAAAAACGCCTTTTTCAAAAACCTTTCTGTGGTCAAGAAGGTTTCTCAAAATAGCCGTAGAAACGTTGTAAGGCAGGTTGCCTGCAAATTTCCACTTACTACCCAAAGAAGAAAAGTTAAACTTTACCGCATCAGCGTTTATAACCTTCAAATTTTCAAATTTTGAAGAGAGGTATTCACACCACTCAGGGTCTATCTCAACAACTACAAGCTCTTTCGGATTCCTTTTAATCAATTCCTCTGTCAAAGCACCACCACCGCCGCCAATTTCCACAACGCAGTCGTCTTCAAAAACTCCAAGAGCATCCGCTATTCGCCTAACTACCGATTTATCTTTTAAAAAGTGCTGTCCCAAAGATTTTTTAAGCCTCATCTACAATTTCCACCTTAACCTTTAAAGACTTAAAAGCTGCAGTTTTAACGTAAGCGTCGCTTTCATTGCCAAAAAGATAATTAATTCCACTTTTTGCGTGGTGAAAAGAAACAAATAGAGTTCCTTTCTTTATGTGCTTGCTGAAAACTATCGGAAGCGGTGCAGTTTTACCGTATTTTGAAACAAGCCTAACTTTTTCTGCATTTTTTAATTTTTCTCTGTCTTCTTCGCTGGCATAAACAATATCTTCCCTGTAAGTTCTAAATTTTGCAAGGGTTCGGCAATTCATAGTTTGAGCTGCATTGTTATAGTGAAGAAGTATCCTTCCCGTTGTTAACCAAAACCCATCTTCTTTATCTTCCAACAGCTCCTTAACCATTCCTTTTGGGAAGTAAGGCTTAAAAACCAATCGTGCTTTACCAGTTTTGGTTGGAAACTTCTTTTCAAAAAGATATTCCGTTCCCTTTCCATCAGTAACGGGCCACTGAGGTGCGTTAAGAAATTTTTCTTTCAAAAGGCTGTAAGAAGCTCCTCTGAACTTTTCCGGAACCTCTTCTCTCACTGCATTCCACACATCTTCAGTGGTTTTATAGGCAAAGTCTTTTCCCATTCTTTTTGCAACTTCTGCTATCACTTCCCAGTCGTCGGGAAGGGCGGATTCAAAAAGGGGTTGAGCAAGGTGCAAGCGCCTCTCGGCGTTTATGTAAACACCCGTTTTCTCGTAACAGCTCTTCACGCCGAAAACTACATCTGCATATTTTGTAACTTCACAGGGGAAAAGTTCATTCACAACTAAAAAGTCAAGCTTCTTTAAGGCTCTCTCTATAAAAGCTCTATTGGGGTGAACGTGCGCTAAATCCTCTCCCATAACCCAAAGCGCTTTAATCTCCCCACTCTCAACAGATTTTATTATGTCAGGAGTCATCAAGCCTTTTTCTTCAGGCTCTCTATAACCGGGAAGAAAGTAGGGAAGCATTCCCATGTCGCAGGCGCCTTGAACGTTGTTCTGCCCCCTTAAAGGAATTAGGTAAGGATTACCTGTTAAAAGTGCAAGGTTTGCAATAGCCATAACAGAATCAGAACCATCAACATGCTCGGTTACACCAAGTCCCCACAAGAAAACTGTTTTAGAAGAAGCTAACACGCGGGCAAGACGCTTTATTTCGTCGCAGAGATATTCGTATCCTTTCAGTTTTTTAAAGATTTCGGGGGGAAGGGTGGAGAGGATTTTTTCTTTAAACTCATCAAAGTTTTCCACTCTTTCTTTCAAAAATTTTTCATTATAAAGCCCTTCCTCAACAATCAATCTTGCAACGGCGTTAAGGAACAACAAGTTTGAATCATAAGGAATAATAAATTTAAAATCGGCAAATCGGAAAAGACCTATTTCTCTAACGTCAACAACGGCTAACTTAGCTCCCTTCTTCACTTTTTCAATAATCCTGTGGCTGACAATCGGGTGGGCTTCCGTAGTATTTGAACCTATAACAACAATTAACTCTGCATCGTAGATAGCGTCAAAAGGAACAGAAGCTGCTCCTTCTCCTACTGTTTCTCTTAAACCCTTTAAACTCGGCGCGTGGCATATCCTCGCACAGTTATCAACGTGCGGAGAACCAACTACTTCTCTTGCAAACTTTTGGAAAAGATAAGCACTTTCGCAGTTTGTTCTTGCACCGCCTATTGCCGCAAAAGCCTTCCCACCAAATCTTTGCTTTATGTTAATTAGTTTTTTTGCAACAACATCGTAAGCAACTTCGTAAGGAACCTCAAAAAAGTTTTCGTTTACTTTCCTCGCAATAGCAGAAAGTTCAAATTCCTTTAAAATTTCCCTGTTAACCCAAGCTCCTTTTATTCTTTTATCACTAAAAACAAACTCATGTCCAAAATTACCTTTTATACAAAGTTTTCCCTTACTTACAACACCTTCTTTTAAGTGAAGAACTTTGTTTCCATCAAACCCAACTTCACAACCAACACCACAATAAGTGCAAACTGTTTCTTTCAAACATTACCTCCTTTTCTAATTTTTCATACCAAATTTAATTATCTCTTCCACTATTTTCGGGAAAGGAAGCACTTTTTCTGCTCCACCTCTCAAATACGCCTCTTTAGGCATACCGTAAACAGCAGCAGTCTCTTCACTCTCCGCTATTGTATAAGCACCTTTTCTACGTAAAGCCACCATTCCATCTGCTCCATCATCTCCTATACCGGTCAGTAGCACAGCCATTACATTTTTCGGCTCCAAAACCTCGGCAGCGGAAAAAAACATCTCATCAACAGATGGACAAAAGAAAAGATGTTTAACATTTGGAACCAATTTGGCATAAACTCTTTCTCCTATCTTGGAAAAGTGTAAATGCCATCCTCCCTTTGCTATTATTACTTTCCCGGGAATAACTTCTTCTCCATCTTCAGCTTCCACAACTTTTAATTTAGAAACCTCGTTCAACCTTTTAGCAAATTTAGAAGTAAAATCCGCAGGCATATGTTGAACAACGCAAATAGGATATGGATATGTTTCCGGCAAAACTCTAACTATGGTCTCTATAAGCCTCGGTCCACCCGTAGAAGCTCCAATTAAAACGTATTTTATGTCATCTTTTGGTTTGAAATCCGAAACATTAAACTTCTTCAGCGGCAAATCTAAATTTTCCAAGCCTTTTTCATTAAAAGAAAATTCATCCATGTAAAAAAGCTTTTTCAAGGCGGATAAAATTTCCTCTCTATAGAAAGATAAAGGCTCAGCAGCATCTCTACTTAAAAAAACCAGTCTCCTTCCTGTTTTTTCTAACTCTTTAATTTCTCCTTCCGAAAAGCCTCCAATAACAAGAACAGGAACAGTTAGTTTTTGCAAAAGCTCCTTTAAAGACTCTAAATCCTTAAAATCTTTAAAACTGAAAACGAAAAAGTCGCAATATTCATTTGAAACCAAGGAAGTTTCATTACTAACTTTAACGTCACATCCAAATTCCTTCAGCAATTTCGAAAGATAAATTCTGTCTACTGCAGAATCGCTTATCAAAATTACTCTACACATTCTCTTCTCCTAATCGAAAATGTATAATTTAATTATAGGCAACTTAAGTTAACAAAACGCTTTTTCGGGGAGGAAGTATGGGACTTAAACCTTTGTTTCCGGAAAACAATAAAGACATAGAAAAAAATGGAGAAAAAGAAGCTACCACAACAGAAAACCTTGAAGAAATGAACATAAAAGAACTATCTTCTCTCCTTCACAATAAAGCTCAAGAAGGCTTAGCAGCAATAGAAGAACTTAAAGGAACTATGGAACAAATAGCCGCAGCTGCTGAAGAAAGTGCAGGCTCTGCCAAAGAAAGCCTCAACTCAGTGATTCAAATCAAAAACAGCTCCCACATCCTCGAAAACGATACTGGTTTTGTAGTAAATGCAATAAACGATTTGCAAGAAATCTTAGAAATAGCTCATGAAAACATCAACGATGCTCAAATGGGAATGGAAAAAACGTCAAAATCCGCGCATAGTATAGTAACTAAAGGAGAAAAACTCTTCGAATCTGGGAAAAAAATAAGTGAAGCCGTAGAATTGATAACCAAACTATCCAAAAGAATATCCATCCTTGCCCTCAACGCAGCCATTGAAGCAGCAAGAGCTAAAGGTAGCGGCAAGAGCTTTACTGTAATGGCATCTGAAATAAGAGAAATGGCATCAAAATCAAACGTTTACGCTTCAAGAATAAAAGAAATTGTAGAGGATATCCAAACTAATATCAGCAACTTAAAACAAAACGTTGCTCAAGTCGGGAATAGAATTTCTAACGCTTCTGAAAATTCAGATAGTGCTTTATCATTAATACAGGAAATTCTAACATGGATGGCAGAAGTTGTTGAAAACATTAAGGAAACAACGAAATCTGTTAAAAAAGTAGTAGCTGAAGTAGAAAAACTCCACCAAGGTTCAGAAACAATTGCAAAAGCTGCTGAAAAAAGTGCAGATGCAGTTAGCGCTGTAACAGAAACAATAGGAAATAATTTAGAAATCTTCAGCAAAGTAGAAGAATTATCTGAAGAAATCGAAGAAGCTATCAAACTAAATAAAACTCTTAATCTGCGAGAAAACATAGACCTGATAAACGAATTAATAGAAAAACTAAGAAGTTCTATGGAAAAAGCTGTTAAAGCATTAGAAGAAATAGAACAGGCTGCAGTAATATCAAAAGGAGATGCTGAGAAAAACGCAGCTGTAGCTAAAAACTGCCTTACCTATATTAGAGAAACGGAAGAACTAATTAATAAAGTTTTTGAAAGAATGCAAAACGCAATGCTCAAGTTCAAAGAAATAATCGAAAAAGTAGAAAAGATAAAAGCTACATCAAAAGAAAACGTTTTACTATTAGAAGAGCGCAGAAAAGACATTTCAGGCATAAGAGCAACGTTAAACTTACTAAACGGCATGATTAGAAAAATTGAACTTTCTATAGTTCAAATAGCAGCTCTTTCAATTAATGGAGCAGTAGAAGCCATAAGATACGGAGAGTTGGGAGAAGGATTTAGTGAAGTAAGTAAAGATATTAAACTATTGGCATCACAATCAGAAGAACACTTAGACAAGGTATTCAACACTATCAACGAAGTAGTTAAAGAAGCAGATTCCATCTTTTTAGAAATAAACAACGTTATCATTTATCAAAATGCAGAAATAGAAAAATTGCAAAAATTAGAATTTGAACTTAAGAGAAATGAACGCACATTAACTCAAGTTTTAGAAAAAGTAAAACTTTTCAAGAAAGAAATAGAAGAGAACCTTTCTGCATTAGAACAAGCCAAAATATCATCCGACCAAATAAGCGAAGCTGCTCAAATCTCATTAAGAAACGCTACGGAATCCAAAGAAGCAACTCAAATAATTTTTAACATTTCAAAAGACCTTCAAAACATTAGTCAAAAACTTTCATCCACTTACGAGGGATAAGATGGAAGAAAAGAAAATCCCCCTACTCCTCTTCAGAATAGGAAACCTCTACTTCGCAGTTAGAAACAGTATAGTCAGAACAATTGTAGAGCTGGAAGAAAACAACATCTTTCCTGTAGTATCTTTCCCTGATTACGTTGCCGGTCTTTTAAAACACAACAATAGGGTTTACGTTCTCATATGTCTTGCCAAACTTTTGGAGATTCACAACTGCCAAGATTTAAACGAAAAAGAAACAGTAGTAATAGAAATAAACGGCAAAACCTGGGGACTCATTGTAGATGAAGTAAAAAACATATTTGAAGTAGAAAAAGAAGACTACAAAACAGGAGAAGTAAACGTATTCAAAGTAGATAATTTAGTAGTAGAAGAACTTTCCGATACTTTCTTTTTCAACCACATTAACATACCCTCGTTAAGCTCTAACGTAAAAGAGGAAACGCAGGAAAAGAAAACGTCCGAAAACGAAATCAGCATCCTTTTAATGAAAACAAAAAACAGCACTGTTGGTATAGAAATTTCCAACGTCCTCAAAATAGAAGAAAAGGAACACGTCAAAAGCCATCAACGCCTGGAAACAAAAAGTTTATTTAATAAAGTTTACCTAATAGGAGAAAGAATAATAAAAACTGCTTCTTTGGACGATGTAATAGAAATTGAGCAAAGCAATACCGAAAAACCAGTAATAGTAATAGTTAAAGGAGAAAATAACAAAATACTGGGATTGGAAGTTGAAGATGCGTCCGAACTAATTCACGTAAAGGAAAGCGAACGCATAAACAATCCCAACCAAGAGGCTAAATTTGGCTTTTTCATTAAACACGTGGACACTGCAGTTCCCGTTCTTTCAAAAGAATTTCTAAATTCTCTTTTAGAAAAAGAAGGATTAGAAGAAAAAGAAGAACACTTCACAAAAGAAGACAATACAGAAACCCAGCACTTCCTGATAATAACAATTGGAGATAAAGAGTTTGCGTTAGAAGCCTCTCAAGTAGAAAGAATTTATAAAACTGAAGATATTCATTTAAGTCCCTACCCGACAAAAGTAAAAGCAATCAAAGGAGTTGTTACAACAAAAAAAGAGAGTTACTTCTTAATTTCATTGGAAGAAATATTAGAAACGACAATAGAAAAAACAGATGAAAACAGGATAGTTGTTCTAAAAACGAAGGATGGAAAAGTAGCTTTAAAAGTTTCAGAAGTTAACAACATACTGGAAATTCCTTCCGAAAACTACTTTAAGCTGGAAGACGAAGGTAAGTTTCTCATTAAAGGAACAATCCTGGATGAAAACGGAAAACTTTTTGAAGTTTTAAACCCCGAAGGGGTATTGGCAGAATCGAAAAATGAAGTTCTACCGGGAAGGTAAAAATGGAACTCTCAAAAGAGGAACTCTTAAAGCTTAAAAATTTAGTCAAGGAAAAAACGGGAATAAACATAGACGATTCTAAACTTTTCAAGATTTATAAAATTAAATTCGAAAAACTATTAAACGAAAAAGGATATAGCTCTGTAGAAAATTTTCTAAAAGACTTAGAAAACAACTCTTCTCTCCTTTCTCGACTGATAGAAACAGTAACTGTAAATGAAACTTACTTTTTCAGAGAAAACTACCAATTTGAAACTTTAGTTAAGACAATACTCCCAGATTTAGTAAAAGAGAAAAAAGAGATAAAAATCCTTTGCGCTCCTTGTTCATCAGGAGAGGAGGTTTATAGCATAGCCATATATCTACTTGAAGAAAAAGACCTAATAGATAAGGCAGATTTTATACTTGTAGGAATCGATATAGATAAAACCGTAATAGAAAAAGCAAAATCAGGAATATTCAATAAAAGAAGCGTTCAAAAATTACCTTTCCAACTTTTAGAAAAATACTTTGATAAAGTAAGTAACGAACGTTATCAAATTAAAGACTTTATCAGAAAGTCTGTTACCTTCGAAACGGCAAACATTCTCAAAAAAGAAGATTTGGAAAAATTAGGGAAATTTGACGTTATATTCTCCAGAAATCTGCTCATATACTTCGATGAAAAAACGAGAGAAAAAGCTCTTATGAACTTTTACAGCTTACTCCACGAAGGCGGATACCTATTTTTAGGACACGCAGAAAAAATCCCCCCCACCCTCTCTTCAATATTCAAAAGAGAAAAATTGGGAGAAAGCTTCGTTTACAGAAAAGTGAGCACCAACTAACCAAGAACATCTCTCGTTGCGCTATAAGCAATATCTACAAGCGTATCAATTTCATCAAGCTCGATAACATACGGAGGCATAAAGTAAATAACATCCCCTAAATTCCTAAGAAGCGCCCCTTTTTCAAGGGCTTTCCTGTAAATCTGAAATCCTATCCGTTCCTTCCAGTCAAAAGGTTCTTTAGTCTTTTTGTCTTTTACAAGCTCTACTGCAACGATAAATCCTTTATACCTCACTTCTCCGCAAAATTTATAGTTTAGAAACTTCTCTTTAACTTTTTCCTGAAGGTATTGATACTTTCGCCTGTTTTTCTCTAAAACGTTCTCCTCTTCAAAAATCTTAAGGACTTCTACCGCAACTGCACAAGCAAGAGGGTTACCCGTGTAACTGTGGGAATGTAGAAAAGCCTTGAGAGAAGTATAATCGTCATAAAAAGCATCGTATATTTCATCGGTAGTCAAAACTACCGATAGGGGCAAATACCCTCCTGTAATTCCTTTAGACAAAGTCATAAAATCGGGGGTAATACCTGCATGTTCGCAAGCAAACATCTTTCCTGTTCTCCCAAACCCAACGGCAATTTCATCTGCAATAAGATGGATACCAAGCTCTTTAGTTAAATCTCTTAACTTTCGCAGGTATTCCGGAGGATAAATTTTAAAACCCCCTGCACATTGAACGATAGGTTCAATCAAAACTGCACAAACTTCATCCTTATGTTCCAGCAAAGCTCTTTCCATAAACTCAAAGCACTCTACATTACAGTTATCTCTACTTTTACCGTAAGGACATCTAAAACAATCAGGTCCTTTCACCCTTATGTTGTCAATCATTATCTCCTTATACATTTCGCTGTATAGCCTTTC
>JAMOPR010000244.1 GCA_027064485.1 Desulfurobacteriaceae bacterium
GGGGAGCCATCTTTTATTTCTAACCTCTTTATGTAGGGAGCTCTTTCAAGGATTTCTTTGATTTCATTAGCTTTCTTTTTGCTACCTACAGAGACGGCACTTACTTCGGCGTAGTTAAGGGCGTTTTCTAGACTGGACTTTAAGAAGTACTCCTTTGAAAACTCATAGGTTAGGAAGTAACTGCCTAACCCTATTCCAAGAGTTATTAAAAGGGCTAAGAAGGTTAAAACCCAGTATTTGTCACTTTTCATTTACTACCTTGGCACTTTAGGAATTTTATTCCTTCTAACTTCTCTTTTCCAGTTAGGTAGTAAACAACTGCTCCGTCTTTCAGGAGGTCAACTCCGTAGTTCCATCCCTTTAGAATTTCAATTAGCTTTTCTTTTCTCTTAAGTAATCTATTTTTAACGATTAGTACAAATCTCTTTTTTTCTGCTGGCACTTTTTTATTAAACTTTAAAGCAACGGTGCAAATTTTCTTCCAGTTTTCCGATAGAGATTCTACTTTTTTTCCCGTTTTTTCGTCTGTTATGACGATAGTGTATTTACTTAAGTTAATGAATTTTATTAACTCTTTTGTATTTTTCGTTGAATCAATTTTTAAATCAATTCCTCTCTTTTTAAAGTATCCAAAGAATTTACTTGCTTTAAAAGGAAGAGAAACTTGTCTATCGGATGTAATTGCGTAGAACTTCTCCTCGTGATGGCATCCTAAGAGAAAGACAGTAATTAGCAATACAATAGTTAAATTAAGCTTGAGTTTCATAGTGGTAATATTTTACTTCAAAAACTATTTAATGCACTCTGCAAGAAGATCGCTTATGTGGAGGGATTTAACCTGAGAGTTAATTCTCTCTAGACCTTCAGCTATGTTCATAACACAGCCGGGGCATTCTGTAAGAACAAACTTTGCGCCGGTCTTGTCCGTATTCTTTGCCTTCTTTATCTGAATCTCCTTAGAGATTTCTGGGTGTGAAAGCTTAAATGAACCTCCCATTCCGCAACAGTTATCGGCCTCCTCCATGGGAATAAACTCTACGTTTTGGAGAACTTTCAAAACGTCTATAGGGTAGCTTCTTGGAATCTTCTGTCCTCTTACTATGTGGCACGGGTGGTGCCAGGTTACTTTTACCCTCTCTGGGTACTTCCACTTACCAATCTCTTCAATGTTTTCAAAGAGAACCTCTACGAGCTCCCTTACTGGAAACGGGAGCTCCCCGTACTCCTTCTTTAGGACGTGACCGCAGGTTGCACAGGCTGTAACGCAGAAGTCAACTTTTAAGCTTGAGAGTCCTTTTAAGTTTTTCTCTTTCATTTTTTCAAAGGTTTCAAGGTCTCCGGCAAAGAAGGCTGGAGCTCCACAGCAGTACTGCTCCTTTGGTACTACTACAGTGTATCCCAGTGCGTTTAGGACCTTTACGGTATTTTCGGCCGTTTCTGTGTAGAAGTTGTTAAACATACACCCTGTAAAGAAGAGGACCTTACCCTTTTCCTTTCCCCTAGCTGGAAAGGTTTTGTCTTTACTGTTAAACGGCTTTGAC
>JAMOPR010000245.1 GCA_027064485.1 Desulfurobacteriaceae bacterium
CGAACTCTTCAAAATCCTCTCCCTTCCGCTTTTCCACCGTTACTTAGAAGAACTTGACTACTTAAATGCTTTTGTTCACGTTTTTCCCGAGCTTGAAGGTATTGAAAAAATCCCCCCTTCCGGTCTCCATCAGTTCGACCTTAAAATCCACACATTTTTAACCGTTAAATACCTTGAGACTTTCTGTAGTTCTATACCTTTGAGAGAAAAAGTTGGTGAAGATTTTGATATTCTTAAACTTGTAGCTCTTTATCACGATGTTGCCAAACCGGTAACGGTAAAAGAAAAAGACGGTTACCTTACGTTTTACAACCACGACAAGATAGGGGCAGAAATTGCTAAAAACGCTTTTCAAAGATTAACATTAGGTAGAAAAGCTTCTCAAATAGCCTGGACAGTTATCAGAAACCACCTCCGCCCCTTTTTTCTATACGACCTTTATAAAAAGGGAAACTTAACTAAAAAGGCGATTTTTAACCTTTATAAAGATTCCCGTCCCTACCATTACCACGTTCTTTTGCTAAGCGTTGCAGACTATATGGCAACGTCGGATGAGATGGCACGTTCTGTTAGTAGCTACCTTGATTTTCTCTCCTTCTTGGCTGCCAACTTTGAAAAGTTTGAGTCTATTAAACCACTACTTAGCGGCGAAGATATAATAGAGATAAGAGGATTTTCCTCACCCAACCCCTGTGTGGGCAGAATAAAAGAAAAATTGGAAGAACTTCAAGCGATAGGTAAAGTCAGAACGAAAGAGGAGGCTATCAAATTTGTTAAAGGATACTGCTGCAGTTAAAGCCTATAGGGTTAGTTGTCTCGTAGAGCCTGATGGGACTGTCAAAAGGAACGTTTACTTAATAATTAAGGAAAACAAAGTAGTAGAAAAAACCTTCAGACGTCCGGAAGCCCTAAAAGTTAGAGAGGTTGAAGGCACTCTTTATCCCCCTTTTGTTAATGCTCACACACATTTAGAACTTTCAGCCCTTTCCTTTTCACCCGATAAATTTGCCAGCTTTTTTGACTGGCTTCTCTGGATAATAAGCAAAAGGCAAACCTTCACTGAAAAATGGATAGAGAGCTCTTTTCAAAAAGGTATAAAGCTCCTTGAAAGCACCGGAACTTACTATATAGGTGATATTTCTTCATTCGGGTATTCAAAAAGACATCCTGTAAAAGAGTTTCATCTTATTTCGTTCCTTGAAATAATCGGAAAAGAAAGGAAATTAAGGGAGCTGCGACCTCCTCTTTCAGCTCATTCCGTTTATTCTGTTTCCTTTGAACTTTTAAAAGAGATAGCGTTCGACTCTATCGAAAGGAACTACCCTTTCCAGATTCATTTAGGAGAAGTAGCAGACGAAAAGCTTTTAGTATCGGGGAAATCGAACAGATTTGAGTCCTTAATCTATCCAGAAATCGGCAGAAAAAAATATTCGATGCCTAAAAGCGAGAATCTTGTTGATTACTTAAAGAAAGCTGGTGCCTTGCATGAAAATACGGTAGCTGTTCACTGCACGAACCTCTCAGAAGAAGAGATAGAAATG
>JAMOPR010000246.1 GCA_027064485.1 Desulfurobacteriaceae bacterium
TCGTAGCCGATAGACTTGGCGTTGACCCTGAAGAGGTAACACCTGAAGCTTCATTTATCGAAGACCTCGGTGCAGACTCCTTAGACACCGTAGAACTCGTTATGGCTCTTGAAGAAGAATTCGGAATTGAAATTCCCGACGAAGATGCAGAAAAAATCCAAACTGTTGGAGACGCTATAGAATACATTCAAAAGCACCTTTAACATTCCCATGCGGGCTTTCTCGCCCGCATTGATTTTCATCATTCCACTCTTCCTCATCCCTCCATAGATTAATCTTTAGAACCGTTTAAAAGGAGAGTTTTATGCTTATCGAACCTAAAAGTTTACCGGAAGTATCTTACGAAGGTATGAACAACGTTCACAGAAACGAAATCCAAATACTCAACCAACTTTATGACGCTTTAAAAACAAACGAACCGGAAGAGAAGATAAACAAACTGCTAAAAAATTTTGAAGAAGACTTAGAGAAACACTTTTCTTACGAAGAAGACTTAATGAGAAGAACGGGATTTTTCGCCTACGAATGCCATTTTGAAGAACACAACAGAGTAAGAAAAGAGGTAAAGGAATTCATAAACAGGTGGAAGAAAAACAAAAACAACAAACTTCTGGCAGAATACTTAGAGGAAACCTTTAAAAATTGGATAGTGGAACACGTGTTAACTATGGATACGGTAACAGCTCAATGGATTAGCACCGTCATTAACGGATTACCCTTTCAGATAAATCAAAAGGGATAATCCTCATAATAAACCTTTTCAAGATACAAACCGTCCGGCGGTGCAAGGTAAGGAGCGGAAGTTCTATCTCTATTTTCCAGAATATTCTTAACATCTTCCGGAGAAAGCTTTCCCGCTCCAACCTTCACCAAAGTAGCAACAATTATCCTCACCATGTGTCTGAGAAAAGAACGTCCCAGAACTCTAATTTCCAGAACGTCACCGTCAACTGCAAAAGTTACGTCGTTAATCTCCCTTACAGGATTAACTTCTCTCTTCCTATCTTTTTTTGAGAAGGAAGAAAAATCGTGAACGCCTATAAGGTAAGCAGAAGCAACCTTCATAGCATCAAGGTCAAGTTCAAAAGGAATAAACCACGAGCGCCTGTATTCAAAAGGACTGGGAGTATCCCTGTTGAAAATCCTGTATAAATACCTCTTACCAACAGCAGAAAACCTTGAATGGAAGCTTTCCGAAACCTCTTCTATTTCTCTAACCTTAATATCAGGAGGAAGCAACCCGTTGAGAGCCTTTTTCAACCTAAAAACGGGGATGTTCTTATCAGTAAAAAAATTGGCAACCTGCCCAAACGCATGAACGCCTGCATCTGTCCTGCTTGCTCCTATCAATTTAACGGGATGGCAAAGAACTTTCTCCAATACTTCTATCAGCTTTCCCTGAATAGTTGGCTTTCCGGGTATAAACTGCCACCCATAGTAATTCGTCCCTACGTATTCCAGGGTAAGCTTTAGATTCCTCGCCCCGCTCATTTCGTTTAAATACCTCAAAGCCTGCTCTCCAATTAGAGAGCAGGCA
>JAMOPR010000247.1 GCA_027064485.1 Desulfurobacteriaceae bacterium
TAGGAGATTGGATATACTTGTTCACTTTTACTTTCTACATTATTTTTACTGTAATTCTTTATCCTTTTAAGCCTTCTAATTCTTTTATCCTTTCCGTGTATTCTTTTGGTCTTGTGGGAATAGTTCTTTCTCTGCTTATTGCTTATTTGATTTTGAAGTATAAGAAAGATGATGAGTTGAGGTTTGCGGATTTTTCGGGCAAAGTGTGGGGATTGGTTTTTCTGATTTCCTTGATTCTTTCTTTGGCAGTTTTCGATTCAGGAAAAAACGCTCTCATTACGACATCTGTGTCGTTGCTCCTTTCTGCTTTAATTGTGGGAACCATTTATTTGGTTAGAACGAAGGCAGAAGCGTTTTCCCGCATAGTTCCTTCTACTGATGCCATCGAGCAAATTATGTATCAATCGGTTGCGGTGGGATTCGTTTTTCTAACGATAGGTATTATTTTGGGAGCTGTCTGGGCTAAATACGCTTGGGGTGGATACTGGTCTTGGGACCCCAAGGAAACTTGGTCTTTAATTACTTGGCTCGTTTATGCTGCTTACCTTCATGCAAGATACATTAAAGGTCTTTCAGGAAAGCCTCTTGTTTACTTTACTGTAATAGGTTTTCTCTCTGTGATGTTTACCTACTATGGAGTTAACCTTATTATTCCTGGTCTTCACAGTTACGCCCAATAGTGATTTTACTTACCCCCTTTTGGGGGTATAATTTTTAAGGGTGGTTATGATTTGTGAACGGCTGCTCAGAAAGAATTCTTTCTTTCATTATCTGCTGTTTTCTGTTTGTGACCTGTTTGAAAGTGATTATCAGTTCTTTGCTGCTTCTATTGCCTACTATACGCTAATGTCAGTTATTCCTCTTTTCATATTTCTCTTTTTTTTGGGAATGATGGTTTTTCACGTTGATTTTAAGAGTTTTATTCCTCCTGAGATTGTGAATTCGCCCTTGAAACCGATATTTTTGCAGATAGAAAAAGTCATAAATAATTCTGGAATTATAAGCGGAACTGCAGCTTTGGTTATGTTGTGGTTTTCGAGGGGGATTTTTTTATCTATAGAAAGAAGTTTTAGCGAGATTCTGGATAAAGCAAATCCAGCAGGTTTCTTTTACAAACACGTTATTGCTGTTTTCTCTATTTTTTTCTTGTGGGTGCTAATGTTTGTTTTTTATATGTTTAGGTATCTTATTACTGTTCTTATGCCTAAATTGCCTGTTTTTTCTCTCTTTACTTCTATAGCTGTTCCGATTCTTGTTTTTGTTCTCATCTTTTCCATCTATTATTTTTTGCTTCCCGTAAAAGTATCGGTAAGCTTCCTTTTAAGGGTATCCTTGACCGTTTTTTTCTTATTTGTAGTCTTTGAAAAGATGTTTGTTTGGTTTATTCTGAACGTTTCGAAAGTTAGTATCTTGTATGGTTCTTTTGCAGCGTTAGTTGTTTTTCTTCTTTGGATTTATTACTCTGCTACTGTTTTGCTTTTGGGAGCTGGAATAATTAAGGCTAAAATGTTAGCTGAGGAGATGGAAGATGGAAGT
>JAMOPR010000248.1 GCA_027064485.1 Desulfurobacteriaceae bacterium
AATACCTACATTTTCAATTATCCTAACGCTCTTAGGCCTATTTGGACTGGTAGTCTTCTTCTATACGTTTTACAAGTCTGAGCTTAACCAAGCCATCTACAAATCGGTCCTAACACAGGCAAAGAACAGGCTTAGATATACTACCTCTTCCTACGAGTTGCTACTTAAAAAGGAAAGTACCTTAAACTTAGAGGACAGTAAAGAAGAGATTAAAGAAGAGGTAAAAAATGCCTGGGTTATAGCCAACTCTATCTACCACTTCTGCAAAAAGAGAAGGTGTAGAGATGAAACAATAAAACTCCTAATAAAAAACGCACTCCAAAACTACAGGTTCTTCAACGGGCTGGGCTACATCTTCATAGATAAGGTAAAAGGAAAAGTCGTTCTGAACCCTGCTTACCCCCAAATTGAAGGGAAAAGTATGTGGAACTGGAAAGACCGAAAGGGAAAGTTTGTTCACAGGGAGTTTGAAAGGATAGTCCTCTACTCACCTAACGGCGAAGGGTTCATAACCTACTATTGGTACAAACCAAACAGTAAAGAAGTTGATAAAAAAATTTCATACATAAAACTCTTTAAACCCTACAACTGGATAATAGGAGGAGGTGTATACTACTCCCAAATTAGAGAAAGGATAAAAAGGCATGCCTTTTGCGTTGGAAAAGCTATTAACGCCTTTATTTACGACCCCAGCTCTCAAAAGGAAAAACCTGATATTTTAAAAGGTCTAAAACCTGAAGACTTAAGAAAAGGAGTTTTCGTATATACGAAAGATAGACTCTATTACCTAAAACTCTACCCAGAATGGAACTGGATAGTAGGAAGTTACATCTCAAAATCGGAAATGGTAAAGGATACTTTCTACCTTCAGAAGGAATTCCTCACAAAAGCTGACAAAATTATAGTATCAACGTCGGCAATTATTTTATTGATAATCACACTCTCGTCCTTCGCCCTCTTTAGCTACAACAGGAAATTGGCAGAATCCATTAAGGAACTTAAGGAAAAAGAAGGGAAATTAGTAAAGCTAACCAGAAACCTTAAAATCATTGCTTACAAAGATGATATAACAGGCCTTCCTAACAGTAAAAAACTCATTGAGGACCTCTCAAAGATAGACCCGTCAAAGAACATCCACTTTGCCCTCATAAACATAAGGAACTTTAAGGAACTTAACGAGCTCTTCGGTTTTGACGACGGAAATAAAATCTTAAAGGCTTTTGCTCAAAACCTTAAAAGAGAAGTAAAGAAGCTCTGTAAGAACTGTATCGTCTATAGAATAAGGGGAGACAAATTTGGAGTCCTCAGCTGTGACCTTAACGATACCCAGTTCATCGAACTTATAGAAAAAATAATTCAGAAGCTAGAAAACCACGAATTTGAGGTAAACAACATAAAATTCAAACTTGACGTTATTGCCGGAATTTCCAAAAACAGAGACAACCCCCTCATTGAAGCTGAAATGGCAGAAGAAGAAGCTAAGAAAAGAGATTTCAAACTATACGTGTTTGATAAGGAACTTGAA
>JAMOPR010000249.1 GCA_027064485.1 Desulfurobacteriaceae bacterium
GAGAACAACTATTTGGCGGTCTGGAAAAGCCCTTTTAACAGCACTGTAGGTAGCTTTTATTTCTGAAGGGTGATGAGCGTAGTCATCAATGAAGGTAATACCTTTAACCGTTCCTTTTAGTTCCATTCTGCGACTGGCGTTTCTGAATTGTTCAAGGTATTCAGCAACTTGAGAAAAAGGAATACCCGCCTCAAGGCAAACGGCTACCGTTGCTACTGCGTTCAAAACGTTATGTTCTCCCGGAACGTTAAGCTTTACGTTACCAAGTTTATCACCTTTGTAATACACTTCAAAAAAGCTACCCAAGCCTTTGTAGACAACAGACGGTGCATAAAAATCCCAGCTTTTCGAAAAGCCATAAGTTGCTTTTCTTTTATAAACTTTATCAAGAATGCTCCTCACATTTGGACATTCACCGCACAGGAAAACTTTACCGTAAAAAGCCACTCTGTTTGCAAACTCTACAAACGCCGACTTTAAGCTTTCAAAGCTCTTATAAAAATCTAAATGGTCTCTATCTATGTTTGTTATAACGGAAAGGGAGGGAGAAAGCTTTAAAAACGTTCCATCGCTTTCATCGGCTTCTGCTATGAGCCAATCTCCGTCTCCCGATTGAGCGTTTATCCCGCCCAAAAGAGAAAGCCTGCCACCTACCAAAATTGTAGGATTCAGCCCGGCACTATAAAAAACCGTTGAAATCATTGAGCTTGTTGTAGTTTTACCGTGAGTTCCCGCTACTGCAATGCTTTCTTTAAAGCGCATGACGTCGGAGAGGATGTCGGAGCGGGGGAGGGTGGGGATTTTTCTCTTTTTAGCTTCTACAATTTCAACGTTATCACTTTTAACAGCCGAAGAGTAAATAACAACGTCAGCGTCCTTAACATTTTTGGGAGAGTGTCCAATAAAAACTTTTATTCCTTTTTCTCTCAGTTTCTGCGTCATTACAGATTCTTTTATATCAGAACCGGAAACTTCATAACCTCTATCTTTAAGAATCAAAGCAATTCCCGACATTCCTATTCCGCCTATACCCACAACGTGAACTCTTAACCGTTTTTCCATTGCATCTCCGCAAACCTATATTAATAGCTGGTAGAATTGTAGAACAAAATTAAGCTACAAAAGCAGGAAAACAATGGAAGGAATAGTTACAGAAAGAGCAGGGCAGAAAGTTACCGTTTTAGTTCCATCAGAAAACAAGGAATACCGTGGAATACCTTTAGGAAAGGTCAGGAAAAAAGAGAAAATCTTTGCAGGAGACTATGTAGAAGGCAGAATCGTTGATTCACAAACGTTCGCCATAGAAAAGGTAAAAGATAGAAAAAACTTACTCGTAAGACCGCCTATTGCCAACGTTGATAGAGTGGTAATAGTTTCAACAATCCAGAATCCGCCATTTCAGAACTATTTGCTTGATAATCTACTGGTAGTGTATGACTTTTTAGGGCTTGAAACTTTAATAGTGCTCAACAAAGTAGATGCCTTAGATGAAGAAGGAAAGGAAGAACTTAAAAAGTGGGAAGGC
>JAMOPR010000250.1 GCA_027064485.1 Desulfurobacteriaceae bacterium
AGTCGTTGAATGCACGATGGATATTGACGGTTATGAAGCCCCTTTCTTTTTCTGTTTCCCTCAAGGCATGTTTATGCCTATAAAGGAGCTTATTTTTTCAGAGTCGCTCTTTGCAGAGAAAGACCCAGTTTGGGAAAAGCACCTTTACGAGAAGCTACTCCGCACAAATCTTAGATTAAGTTTAGAGCTTACGAAAAAGATTTACACCGTTAAAGAGGTGCTTTCGTGGAAGGAAGGAGATAGGCTTCAGCTCAATGTTGCCAAAGATGAAACTATGAAACTTTATGTTGAGGACAAGCCTAAATTTTATGCTAAACTGGGTAAAGTTAAAGATAAGTATGCAGCTATGATAATTGATTTTATAAACGGGGAAGAAGATGGCGGAAGAGGAGAAGAATCAGCAAAATCAGGAGAATCAGGAAAATCAGGAAAACCAGCAGAATCAGGAGAATCAGGAAGAAAAGAGTCAGGAGGAACTGGCAAAGGAATGGGAGGAAGCACTTAAGGCTCAGCAATCTGAATCGTCAGAGGAAGCGGGAGAGGGAGCAGCAGATGAGGATATTATGAGCGCTTGGGAGGAAGCGCTCAAACAGCAGCAAGGTGGGTCTTCGGAAGAGGAAAGCACTGAGGAGAGTAGTGCTTCTGTTTCTGAAGAGGCTATTCCTGAGGAGCTGAAAGAAGAGAAAGAAAAATTTGAACTTTTAATGGATATTCCTTTAGAAATTACGGTTGAAATTGGTAGCACGTTACTACCCCTTGAGGAGATTTTAAAACTCTATCCTAACAGCATTGTTGAACTTGATAGATACGTTAACGAACCTGTTGATATAAAGATTAATGGAAAGCTGATAGCCAAGGGTAAGCTCTACACAGTTAAGGAAAACTTTGGTATAAAGATTACTCAGATAATTACACCTGAAGAGAGATTAAAGCTTTTAGAGGAGTAACTTATGTCGGTTGCGCTGCAAGCGTTGTATGTTCTTGCCTCCGGTGGAAAAAGGGCGTTGGAGCAGCTTGACGTTACGGCTAATAACATTGCTAACGTTAATACTCCCGGGTTTAAGAGGATTTTTGAAGAGGAAATGTCGCAGCACATACCTAACAATAGGGGTGATGCTTATAATTTGCTCATATTTCCCCGGTTTAAAGCTACCCACGTAGTTCTTACTCAGGGGGCTTTGAAGAAAACGGGGAATCCGTTAGACCTTGCACTAAAGGGTGAAGGCTTTTTCGCCGTTAAAACCAAAGCCGGTGAAGTTTACACGAGAAACGGGCACTTTTTCCTTTCCCCGGACGGGAAATTGGTAGATGCAAACGGAAATTCTGTTCTTTCCATTGATGATAGAGAAATTGAGTTAAATCCAGACAAGCCGGTTACTATTAATAAAGATGGTGTTATCTATCAAGGTAAGCAGCGGGTTGCTGTTTTGAAAGTTGTTACCTTCCAAAAAGTTGCTCCTTTGGGTAATTCTTACTATCAGGGGCAGGGGACTCCACAGGCTACCGATGCTGCGGTCTTACAAG
>JAMOPR010000251.1 GCA_027064485.1 Desulfurobacteriaceae bacterium
ATATCGTTTTTAGTTAACTATGCAGCACGAGCAGTAAGAGTTCACTGGAAAGCAGTGCTCCTTTTCATCGCTCTTCAAACGCTCTTTATTTTGATTGGCATAATTCCTTTGATAGGCATTGTAGGAGATATTCTTTCGACACTACAAATAACTTCCGTAGCTGTTTTTTATGGAAAGAAGCTACGCGAATTCGGAGAAAGCGCTACTTTAATGCTTTCATCCGAAACATGTGCAACAAATATTCTCTTTGGCAACTGGAACGTATCAGCAGGAATAATTTTGGCTTCCGTAGTTGCAATAATCCCACTGCTCATTTTTTCATACTTAACAGCCTTTCTTTTCGGTGTAACTGAACCTCCGCAGGCAGAAAACCAAACCTACGGATATATCGTTAAACTGTTTTTCTTTTTCCTCCTAAACGCTACCGTTTGGAGCTGGTATCTCTACGTTTTACCTTACGCTAACGGAAAAGCCATAGTTTCCAGCAGTTTCTCCGAAAGTTTTTATTCTTTCTTGAAAACTTTTATATCAGAAGAGCAGTTTAAAACGCTGAACGGCAACTATTTTAAGTTCTTATTCCTTTCTTTTCTTTTACTAATTGTATTCGTGGCAATTACCACCGTTTTAGCCGTAACTATTATCTTTTCACCAATCGCACTGGCGTTTGTCTACGGTCTTAACGTCTACTACGGCAGTATGTGCGTAAGCTGTTACAACCTTATCACTGAATCGGAATTCGCCAACGCCTGAACCACATCGTAAGCGTTTGAGGGCGCACCTACTTCCAGCTCATCAAGGAGGTTGAAGTAATCAAGGCACGTAGCACAGCAGATAATCTCTACACCCTTTTCTTCTAAAGTTTTAAGGGCGTCTAATATTTCAGGCTCTGAGTCCCTGCAAGCCAGCTTCACCGCCGTATTTATGAGTATGATTTTTGATGGTAAAGGGTCTGCGTTGACAAACGTTTTGATGAAGCCTTTGGTGAGGATTTTTCCTAACTCTTTGTCTTCGCCAACATAAGTAGAAGCCATTAAAACGGCATAGTTACCCGTTTTTCTATCTCCACTTTTTTTACTTTCTTTTTGAACGTTTAAAGCAGTTCCTTTCGTAATTCTTAACTTAAAAACTCCATTTTCTTCGGCTATTTCAACAGTGCATCCGGTTTTTTCTGCAAACCTTTTAACGTTCTCTTTTGACGCTTTATTATCAACTAAAACGGTAATCGTGCCGGAATCTATTTCTTCCAAAGCTTTCTTAGTTTCCAAAACAGGTATGGGACAAGCCTTTCCTCTACAATCTACTACTTTTTCTGCCATCATCATTCTCCCAAAGAAGTTTGGACAAACATATAATAAAAATCTTTGAGTGATATAGGAAATCTCTATGGGAATTTGCTGTGGAATTTAAACTACGAATAAATTTCTGTGGAAGTAATCCGTATCCTCTTTCGCCTTTCGAACTTCCTCTTTTAACCTATCAACGTTGATGCCGTAAACAGTTCCTTCGTATCCTTCGAGTAA
>JAMOPR010000252.1 GCA_027064485.1 Desulfurobacteriaceae bacterium
ATGGATACACCGTCCGCAGCCTTTGCAGTGTTCACTGTTGAATATAGGTTTTACCATATCTTCAAGGGTAATAGCTTTATCCATTTGAGGACAGCTCCAGTAGCAAGTTTGACAGAATATATCTTGATAGGCTACACACCTGTTTTTATTGAGAATGGCTACATATTTAAAATGCTTAAGATTTTCAAACGTTAACGCTCCGCTTGGGCAGTTTTTAATGCAGGTGTAACACTGTTCGCAGTAGTTTTTATCAAAATTCATAAAGGGAGTGTCAAGTATTGCAGGGTGAGGTTTGGATACTTTGTCTAATACTCCTGTAGGGCAGGAAGAGATACAGGTTCCGCACCGTTTGCATAGAGAAAGGAAGGTATCTTCGTCCGGACTTCCGGGAGGTCTTATAAATTCCTCTTGTGGTTTGGTAGCTTCGTATGTAAATTCAGCTGCTGCTTTGGCTAATGAGTTTGCAAGAGCTTTAAAGAACTTCCTCCTGCTCATTCCCTTTCCCTTTAGATTTTTGGTAGGCTATAAAGAATATAAGTATTGCTATTCCTGCAAGTGTGGAAATGATATTCAGGTTTTTGTATATAAAGGTTACGATGCTTTCTCCGAATTCCCTTATTAGGAATGCTTCGAGGAAAAACCTGCTTCCTCTTCCGATGAGTGAAAACGTAAAGAGCTTTTTTAGGGAGGCGTATAAAACGCCGGAGGTTACTGTAAATACCTTGTAAGGTAGGGGAGTAAAACCTGCTAAGAGTATGACCAGACTTTCGTATTGGTCGTATAGATTGTGGACTGTTTTTACTTTTTTTTCTCCAAAAAACCTTATAGCTAAAGGTTTTCCTCCCCAGAGCCCTAAGTAGTAACCTGCAATTCCACCCAAAGAAGAAAATAGAGTTGTCACGAAGGCATATAGAAAGGCATTTTCAGGTTTTGCAAGACAAAGAGTTATGAGTAAAACGTCGGGAGGGATTGGGAAGAATATTGCCTCTATAAATGCGTTTAGAGCGAGGGCTGGGGTTCCGTATTTTAGGGCTAACTCTTGCCAGAATTGGATGGAGAGTAAATCCATTCTACCACTCGTAGTTTTTAAGTATTTCAAGAGCTTTGTAATCGGTTAGGTCTAAATGGATTGGAGTTACAGAAACGTAGCTGTTCTTTATTGCCCAGTAGTCTGTTCCCGGTTCGGCTTTCCAGTTAGGTTCTTCTCCGCCTATCCAGTAGTAAGTTCTTCCCCACGGGTCTTTTCTAACTTCTACCTTTTCGGTGTAGTCTTTTTTCCCCTGTCTTGTTACTTTGATGCCTTTTATTTCGTTTTCTGGCAGGTTGGGGATGTTGACGTTGAGGCAGCAGTTTTCTGGAATACCTTTTTCGAGGACTTTTTGAGTGATTCTTTTAGCCCAGTTGCCGGCTGATTCCCACTGAAAATCTTTGAAAGTAGCTAAAGAGAAGGCGATAGAAGGTATGCCTAAAAGGGCACCTTCCATTGCTACAGATACGGTTCCGGAGTAGGTGATATCTTCGCCTAAATTTGGTCCTTTGTTTATTCCGCCTATGACCATGTCTGGCTTTTTGCCTTTCATTATTGCGTGAATACCGATGTAAACGCAACTTGTGGGCGTTCCATCAACGGCGAACCAGTTTTCATCAACCTGTTCGCATCTTAAAGGACGGTGCATGGTTAAAGCTCTACCTACGGCGCTTCTTTCTCTGTCTGGCGCTACAACAACTACATCGGCAAATTCGGAGAGTTTTTCGTAAAGAATTTTTAAGCCTTCAGACCTTATCCCGTCATCGTTGGAGAGTAGTATTAAAGGTTTTTTATCCATTGTTTGCTCCCATGAAAACCCATCTGATTATACCTACTATTTCTACTGCTCCGTAGATTAAGGAGCTTACCATTATGCCGTATTGCTTTGTAGTATATCCGTAAACTGCATACATGACAGATGCAAAGAGGGCTACCACGAAACCTACTTGAGGGTAGCCGATGGCAGTTATGAACAGCGCTACTACGCCTGTGATAGATGCTGCTATTTCTAAAATTTTTTGGAAATTTGTCCGTTTCACAAAGTTACTCCTTTTATTTTTGTGTTGGTGGGTAAAAATATAATCTTTGATAGATTTTCTGAAAGGGGGGAGGGGAGGTCCCCCGAGGAATTAGAAAGAGAATTCTGCTCTTACCATGCCTGCAAATATATTGTCGTTGTCGCTGTTGCCGTGGGGATTTACGATATATTGAACGTCAGGGGTAACGGCAAGGTTTTCCGATAGCTGAAACCTATAGTAGCTTTCGAAGTGGTATTCTGTGTCGTCGTTTTCCAATTTGTCGTTCGGGATAAGAGCGGCTATACCGAATCCTAAAGTATCGTTAGGTCTTGAAGGAATTAATCCATTTATGCTTGCACCTATGGAATAGAACTGCTCTACCTCGTAAACTTCATCGTTTGCCCAGGAGGCTCTTGCAAACAGACCAACTTTATCGGTAATCATCTGGTCGATGGATATGCCTATTCCCCAGCCGTCGTCGGTAGAAGGTTTTTTGTTGCGGTTATCTGTTGTTTGTCCGATTTTTATATGGTCTGCCGAATCATCCCAGAAATAAACTCTGTAATTACCCGGTAATCCGTTTAGGTTTAATGAATACTTGAGCTGAATCGCGTAGAACGGATTGTCGAATACGTTATCGTAAACGCTCTTTTCCTTTTCTACCCATTCGCTTCCGTTCCACGTGATACCTGTTGATTGATTACTTTGGATTAGCGCGGAGATTTCCACGTTTTCTATTGGGGAAATTGTTGCAGCGATTAGAGGAGCGTATTCATCTTCTCCATCAATTATGGGGTTGTTGACAAAAGGTTTTCCTACAAACTGAGAAACTTCATCGTTTGCGAATTCGTTATTGTCGACAAACGCCAAAGGTTCTGTTTTACCAATTGTTAAGGAGAGCTTTCCTTCTAAAAATTCGTGTGTATAGTAGGCTTCTAAAACTCTGAAAGTGTTATCTTCGGGATTATCGTCTGCAATTGTATTAACGTTTGCGAAAAGGTTATCTGCTAAGTTTTCATCTGCTCCTGTTCCTTCTCCGCCATGGAGCCTCATGTAAAACTCCCCATTTTCGTGTGGTTTGAATGTGAGTTCGAGGTCGGCGGAGTAACCTGTTCCTGATGGATTTGAAAAGTTTTGATTATCGATTTTATCTACAGTTGCTCCTTGATAGTAAAGCGTAACTCCCCCGTGGATTTCAAGGTTTTCTAACTTTTCCTTTAGTTCGTTGACTTCTTCTGCGATTTTTTGCTGATTTTCATCTCTTTCTTTCAACTTTTGTTCCAATACTTCTACTCTGTGTTTTAAAGCTTCAAGCTCTTCTAAAAGTTTTTGGTCTGACGGTAGTGCCGGGGCGGAGGAGAGGATTAAGGAGACGGTTGTAAGCGTTAATAGTTTTTTCATGCTCACCTCCCTTCTGATTTATTTGGTGAATTTTACCAAAAAAGTTGAAAAATTTCTTAATTAGTATTACTATTTCTGTAAAAAATTATAAAAAGGAGGTATTAGTTATGAGAAAATTGTTAACAGCAACGACGTTATTGGGGGTTTTGACTGTATCTCAGGCGCAGGCTCACTTTATGCTTTTAAAGCCGAGCACTGACATTGTAGAAGGTAATAAAAGAGTTATAAAGCTTGAGGCGAAGTTTACCCATCCTATGGAAGGCGGTCCTAATATGCCGTTTAGAATTGTTGACAGTGGTGCTGTGGTGGATAATCACAAGTATAGGATTCACTGGGTTAAACACATGATTCCTGCTTATGAAGGGATGAACAAGAAAGTGCCTATGTATACTGCGGAGTTTAGAATAAAAAGACCAGGAGTTTATAAGTTTTACATTGTTCCTAACGCCTATTTTGAGCCTGCAGAGCAGCAGTTTATTAAGCAAATCACAAAAGTTTACGTTGATGCCTTTGACCTTGAAGAGGGATGGGATAAACCTGTTGGTTTGGAAATGGAAATAGTTCCGCTTACCCGTCCGTGGGGATTGTGGGAAGGGAATACTTTTAGAGGAAGAGTTTACTTTCACGGCAAGCCTGCCGCAAATGTGAGGATAGAGGTTGAATATCTTAATACTAAAGGGGTTAAAGTTCCGGCAGACCCGTTCGTTACGCAGGTTATAAAAACGGATAAGGATGGCTATTTTGAGTATACCTTTCCGTGGGCTGGTTGGTGGGGATTTTCTGCCATTGGTGATGGAGGAAAGAAGAAGTATAAAGACGGCAAACTGTATCCTGTTGAGCTTGACGCTGTAATGTGGGTTAAGGCGTATCCAAAGCCGGAGGAGGTTAAATAATGCATATTTCTGAAGGAGTTTTACCGGGTTGGATTTTGGTTACAGGTTGGGTTCTGACGGCTGCAGGAACTTATGTGGGTTTAAGAAAAATGAATCAGAAGAATTTACCGTTAGCGGCTTTGATGTCGGCAGTTTTTTTCGTTGCTTCTCTTATTCACGTTCCGCTTGGTCCTACCAGCGTTCACTTGCTTTTTAACGGATTGACAGGGCTGCTCCTTGGATGGGCAGCCTTTCCCGTTTTATTGGTGGCTCTGTTTTTGCAGGCTGTTCTCTTTCAGTTTGGTGGTATAACAGTTTTGGGAGTGAATACTTTTAATATGGCTATTGGTGGTGTTGCTGCTTATTACCTCTGTAAACCTTTTTTAAGAAGAAATAAGGGAATTGCTGTAGCTGGTATTTTAGGAGCGGTTGTTGCGGTTTCTACGGCTGGGTTGTTGGTAGCTTTGGAGTTAATTACTATAGGACAGGAATTCGTTGTTAACGCAAAATTGGTTTTGCTTGCTCACATTCCTGTAATGATTATAGAAGCAATTGTTAACGTTTTTGTTCTTTACTTTATCAAGAAAAATCTTCCGGAGATACTTGAGTTGGAGGGAAGAGAGAAATGAAAAGGTTAATGCTTTTTTTAGTTATATCGTTTGTCGCAATTTTTTCAAACGCTTTTGCCCACAAAATTACTGCTTTTACTGATTTGGAGGGAAATAAGCTAACTATTTATAGTTATTTTAGCGATGGAACGCCTGCAAAGCACGCACAGGTTATAATATATGATGAGAAAACAGGTAAAAAAGTTATTACTGGTTATACAGATAATGAGGGAAATTATGAATGTAGGTTACCTCATACGGGCAAATTCAAAGTAGTTGTAAATGCAGAGCTTGGGCATAGAGCTGTTGCTGAGGTTAGTTACGGTTCTGTGAAGAGAGCGGCTGTGGAAGGGATTTCAGCTTCTAAGAATGATTCACAGAAAATAGCAAGGGCAGGTGTTTCTGTAGATGAGATGAGGAAAGTTGTAAGAGAAGAATTACGACCTATTGATAGGAAGCTTTTAAAGATAGAAGAGCAGGTTTCCGGTATTCATTTAAAGGATATTTTTGGAGGACTTGGCTGGATAGTTGGTATCTTCGGGGCTGCCGCGTTTGGTTACAGCTTTAGGAGGAAGGAAGTTTGAACTATTTTGAAGCTTTGGGAAAGGAGTCATTTCTTTATAGACTTGATGCAAGAGTGAAGCTTGTTGTTTTATTACTTTTTGCCTGGAAGATTGCGTTGTCTTCTTCTTTTGGTGAGGTTTTGGGATTTGCTCCTTTTGCTGTTGCGCTGCTTTTTTGTTTGCGGGGAGATATGGGGCAGATTTTTCGCATTCTCTTTGCTGCTGATGCTTTTCTTGTTTTTTTGGTTATTTCCGCGTTTATCTACGGAAATATTAGTTTGGGTTTGCTTCTGTTTTTGAAATCTAACGAAATATTAATTATAAGTATTGCTTTGCTTATGACTTCTGAACCTTTCCAGATTTTTAGAGCTTTTAGGGATTTTAAGTTACCTGCAAAGTTGGTGCAGCTGTTCTTTTTGACCTACCGATACATTTATACGATTTATGAAGAGTATCGTTTAATGATGAAGTCTGCTTACTGTAGAGGGTTTAAACCTAAAACGAGTTTGAATACGTATAGGACGTATGCCTATATATTGGCTAATTTGCTCGTTAAGAGTTACTTTAGGGCTGATAGGATATATAAAGCCATGCTTTGCAGGGGATTTAAGGGGGAGTTTTTGGTTTACAGGGAATCTAAGATGAAAAGAGAAGATTATGCTTTTGCGGCGGTGAGCTTTTTAGTTTTTACGATGGTGGAGTTATGGAGCTTATCAGGACAGAAAATCTTTCTGTAAAAAGAGGTGGTAGAGAAGTTCTTAAGAATGTTAATTTTTTTCTTCAAGAGAGAGAAAAGGTTTTTATTATCGGTCCCAACGGTTCTGGTAAAACGACTTTTGCTGAAACTTTAATGGGATTTGTGGAGTTTGAGGGGGGGATTTTTTTTAAAGGGAAGAGGATGGAAGGGGAGGAGGATTTTTACAGTTTGAGGACTAAAGTTGGTTACGTTTTCCAGAATCCGGATGACCAGCTGTTTTCTCCTACCGTTGAAGAGGAGCTGGCGTTTGCTCCTATGAACTTGGGTTATAGTAGAGGTAAAGTAAAAACTTTAGTTGAAAGTGCTTTGGAAAAGTTTGGAATACGGCATTTGAGAGATACTCCTATATACAAACTTTCTGGTGGTCAGAAGAGACTTGTTTCTATTGCTGCCGTTATGACGATGAATCCTGAAGGTCTTATATTGGATGAGCCTACGAACGGTTTGGATGAGGAGAACTTTCTTATGTTGGTTGATTTTCTTAGAAGCGTTGAAAAAGCAGTAATCGTTATTACCCACGATAAAAACCTTATTGACGCTCTTGACTGGAAGAAGTATTACTTAAAGGATGGCTATTTAACTTTCGTCAAATAGCTCCCTTATCAATTTCTCCCACTGTTCTTCACAATCTTCTCCTTCACATCTATCTAACGGAATGCTGGAGGCTTTTTCGATGACTTCTCTTTCTACGTAGATGGGAGCACCTACGCGAACAGCCATGTTTATTGCATCGCTTGGTCTTGCATCTATTCTTATCACTTCACCATCGGGTCTTTTGACTTCAATTACTGCGAAGTAGATGCCTTTGTCAAAATCGTTAATTACCACTCTTTCAATCTCTCCGCCGAATGCTGCTAAAAGTTCTCTTATTAAATCGTAGGGGAAAGGTCTTGGTGGGACTGCACCCAAAAGTTCTGTTTCGAGGAGTTCTGCTTCCCACATTCCTACCCAGATGGGAATGGCGAATCGCTCTCTTGCGTTGCCTAAAATAATGATAGGCATACCGTTCATCCTGTCTTGGGTGATTCCTATTACGGATACTTCTACCATGATGACTTCTCCTGTAAATAGTGTTTTATCTTTAAAATAAACTTTTCTATGCTCATTTCACCACATGGAGTATTAATGTGTTCTTCTGGGTTTTCAAAAGGGTGTTCGTGACAATCGTTTTCCAATTTATCGAATCCGTAGATTCTTTTATTATTTTGTATTAGGGCTAATAAGAACTTGTCTTTCTGCATATTAAAGTAAACCTGTATGTAAGTTTCTTTGTTAACTGTGAGTCTTGCTTTTAAGGTTATATCGGTATAGTCAAGGTTTTTTATTTTTAGATTGTATTTCTTTCCCAGTTTATATAGAGTTCCCTTTATCTCTTCAATTGATGAGAAACTTTCCACTTCTGGAGCTCCTTCAGTTTCTTTTCGCAGTAATGTATTCCTTCTATTGCGTGTTCCCATTCTATGTAGTCGTTTTCTACTTCCCAGGAGTAGTTGTGCTTTTCTAAAAGTTTTGATTTTTCAAATTCTTCAAACGGTAGTTTGTATTTTTCTTCAAGAGTTCTTTTTATCTTCTTATATTTTTGCAGTTTCCTCTTTAGTTCTTTTTCAAGTGCTTCTATGACTAATCTGTAAGGAAAAACCTTAAAGAAATTTTCTTTAATTTCTGTTTTCATTTTTATCTCCTTCGTAGTGTTGTCCTTCCAAAAAGAAGGGGGTGGCTTTTGTGATTTTCACTTTAACGATTTTTCCTATCAGATTTTCATCTCCTGTAAAGTTAACGACTTTGTTGTCTTTCGTTCTTCCTGTTAGTTTGTCTCCCCATTGGCTTTTGCCTTCGACTAAAACTTCTTCCACTTTATTGAGTTTTTTAAGGTTTTTCTCTTCTGCCTGCTTTTTGATTAATTCCTGTAATATTTGTAGTCTTCTGTTCTTCTCCTCTTTTGGGACGTTATCTTCCATCTG
>JAMOPR010000253.1 GCA_027064485.1 Desulfurobacteriaceae bacterium
GGAATTACTTGAAAATCTATAACTTTCTGAGACCTCATAAGTCTTTGGACTACAAAACTCCCGCTGAGAAGTTTTTTGACTATATTAATTTCCATCAGGGTGTCCACCATGTAGTGAACTTCAACAGAATCTTTACTGATTTAATACTTGGTCATAAATTATTATAGGTAGTTGTTACTAAATTCTCATCAAGGAGAAAGTTATGGAGAAAGGATTTAAAGATATAGAAGAATATTTTCTCAAAGCAGAGTCAAAAATCCTCCAACGCAAGCTTCAACATAAAAAAACTATTTCTGGGAAGAGAGATAATAATCTTGTTTTACAGATAAAGAACCTTAACGATAAGCTAAAAGGGAAAGATAGAAAAATTAAGGAGCTTTTTGCAGAAATTGCTGAATTGAGGGATACGATTTCTAAGTTAAAGGAAAGGGAGAAGAGGTTTGAAGAACTTAAAAAAGAGATAGAAAACGTTGAAAGTTACAAAAAGAGCATTGAAAACTTGAAGAAGGAGATTGCTTTATTAAAAGGAGAGATTGCTGAGAAAGATAGAGAAATAAAGAATTTAAAGGCTCAGGAGTTACCCAAAAGTAGGGTTGAGCTTTTCATAGAAGTTGCTCTTAACGCTTTATCTCCTCTTGCTGCTGGGAGAGAGGACTGTAAGGTTCTTTTTTCCAGAAGATTTAGGAAAGATATGGTTAAAGAGGTTTCTGTTAGACCTTTCCTTTTTGATAGTTTTATCTCTGCTCTTTCCAGAATCAGTTCAACTTCAAGACTCTTAAAGAGAGAGGCAAAACACGATATTTACAGGTTGCGGGTTACATCTCCTTACGGTGAGTATAGAGCTATATATCTAAAAATGGATTCAAAAACGTTAAAGTTTGTTCGTTTTGGTCAGAGAGATTCGATATATCAGGAGCTTGACGCTTGTGATTGGAAGTTTGAATAGAATTTCCTCTTTCCTTTCAGAAGAAGAAAAAGAAGCGTTTAGACAAGTAACTCCTATTTATCCCTTTTCTACAACCGATTACTATTTTGATTTAGCTTTAAGAAGTAGGGCTGTTAGAAGAATGCTTTTCCCTTCTCTTGAAGAAATTGACCCCGATTTGCAGTCTGTGGGGGAAGATGACCCTTTAAAAGAAGAGGAACATAAGAAGACGTCTCACTTAACTCATAGATATCCTGATAGAGTTTTAGTTGTTGTAACAAACTACTGTCCCGTTTTATGCAGGTTCTGTATGAGAAAGAGAAACTGGTTGAAACCGCGTTTTTTTATTACAGAAAGGGAAATTGAAGACGTTTTACGTTACGTTTCGGCTAATAAGACTGTTAGAGATGTCCTTATTTCCGGCGGTGACCCTTTCTACCTTCAGTTGGAACGTTTGAAGTATTTGATTTTTTCTCTTGAAAAAATCCCCCACGTTGAAATTGTCCGTATCGGCACCCGTTCGCCTGTTACAGACCCCGAATGGGTATTAAGGAGCGGTATTTGCGAGGTCTTGAAAGATACATCAAAAGTTTGGATAAACGTTCACTACAACCATCCTGATGAAGTTACGGAACTTTCTGCTTCTGCAATTAGAGAGCTGCAGAAGTGTGGTATTCCAATTAATAATCAAACGGTTCTTTTGAAGGGCGTAAATGATTCTGCAGATGTTTTGGAAAAGCTTTTTAGAAAATTGCAGAGTATTAGGATTAGACCTTACTATCTCTTTAGATGTGACCCCGTTAGAGGAGTAATTCACTTTGCAACGCCTATATCAAAGGGGATAGAGATAATTAGAGAACTTTTTAGAAGAATCTCTCCCCTTGCCATTCCTTACTACGCTGTTGATGTTCCTGGAGGGCTGGGAAAAGTTCCCTTGATGCCTGAAAGGTATAAGAAGGAAGGTAACAGGTTTGTTTTGGAAACTTTTGATGGCAGAAAGGTGATTATGGAAGATGAATTCCCCCCGAAGGGGGAATAGATATTAATAAACAGTTATCTCTCCATTCATAAGTCTTTTCCATATGTTTTTCATATCGGCAAGGCATTCGTTGACGATTTCTTCTATCTTTGTCTGGAATTTGGATGGATTTTCAGGAGTTCTTACTTTAACGTCAACGGCTAACGGCTGGTTAACCGGTTTTCCTATCTGGCTTACCATGTAAACGTAGGCTTCTTCTATTTCCGGAATTTCCTTTACTACAGCTTTTGCTATATCGTTGGAGGTAATATTGTAAAGTTTTCCTACGTGGGTAATGGGGTTTTTACCTGCTGCTGCTTCAAGGCTCATGGGTCTATAAGGAGTGATAAGACCGTTAACTCTGTTACCTCTTCCTACTTCTCCGTCATCTCCGGCTTCTGAAGAGGTTCCTGTAACGGTTATGTAAACGTTTGCATTTTCTATGTCATCACCTGTGTTTATGTGGATTTCAACTTCTCTATTTGTGAACTCTTTTGCTACTTCGTATGCTAATTTTCTAACGTTTTCTCTCTTTTCTACGTAATCGTTAACGTCTTTTACAAACCTATCTACAAAAGCGCAGGCTATCGTTATGGTAATTTTTTCACCTATTCTTACGCCCATTACTTTAATGTCTTCGCCGATTTCCGGGTGTAGTTTCTTAATTTCCTTGCTGTTAAGTTTTTTCTCTATCTGAAAAACTACGTTTTCAAGGTCATCAAACGGAGCGTATCCTACACCGAAAGAGGTATCGTTTGAAAGAGGAACGCCATCTTTTAGTTGTCTCATGTAGATATCAACTAAATCAACAGAACCTGGGCGTATGTGAGGGTAAATTCTTACGTGTTTTTCTGGGTCAATAGCGTGGATATTTTCTTTTAACCATTCCTTAGCGCTCTCTACGGCGATTTCGTCAACGGGGATTTTCTTACCTTTGTATTCCTTGATTGCCCTGCCTGAGAGGTAGATTTCTATCGGTTCTGTTACCTCTCCGCCGCCGAATTTAGGAATGGCGCTTCCACCTACTAACAAGTTTTTATCGACGTTGTGGTGGAGAACAAAGCCGAAGTTTTCGTAGTAGAGTTTACATAGTTCTGCTGATAGTTTTTCAGCTAAAGCGTCGCAGATTGTGTCTGGATGCCCCAACCCTTTTCTTTCCACTATTTCAATTTCGGAAGTGGAAACGGGCTGAATGTCTAAAGGAGTAACTCTTATGTTCATTTAACCGCCTCCCGCAGAAAATTGGATGAGAGAAATATATCACAGATTTTGTAGTTATTTCTCGTAAATTTCGTGACTTCCGATGTCTATTAGAACTATGCCTTTTTCTGTTACGGCGAATGTCAGAATGATACGATAACTCATAGTAATAGAAACGGAGTACTTACCTGACAATTTGCCTTTTAGTTTGTGGAGTCTAAGTGAAGGATGATTTGGGTTTAGTTCTAATAGACGTAAAACTTTTTTGTATCTTTCTAGAAGCTCTGGATGTTTCTTAATAAATTTCTTTTCCCTTTTAAGGTAGGATTCTGTAAATACCAATCTGTAGGGTTTCAAATTCCTAACCTTTTAAAGTGTTCTTCAGCACTTTCTATCACGTAGTTACCTTTTTTCAGGTCTTCTTCAGCTTCTCTAATGGCGTTTTCGAGTTCTAATTCTTTTAATCTTTTATATTCTTCTATGGGAAGTATTACGTATTTTTTCTTACCTCTAACGGAGATAAAAACGCTTTCAAACTCCTTTAAGAGTTTGCCCACGTAGGAAATGCCTTTTCTTTTGAGATCGTTTGCAGAGACTATCACTTTTCCCTCCAGAATACTGTTTAAAATATTGTTAACGGTTCTAATTATAGTGCTGTTTGGTGTTAAATCAAACTCTCTGCAGCAGTTATTACTTTCTCTGGCGTTATTGATTTCATACATTTAAAGTGCTTTTCTGGGCATTCTTTTTTACCGTGAATTCCGCATGGGCGGCAGGGCAGTTCAACGGGCGGTTCTACGTAAGTGCCGTTTCTGTAGGGAAAAAATCCGAAATCTGGAACGGTTGAACCGTATATTTCTACAACAGGTGTATTGAAAGAGACGGCTGCGTGAACGGGGGAGGAATCGTTGGAGATTACTAAAGAGGCACTTTTTATTATTGAGAGAAATTCTCTTAAAGTTGTTTTACTGCATAAGTTCTTGGCTTTGTTTTTCATACTTTCTTCTGTGGCTTGGCAGTAGGGGATATCTTTGGCGGAGCCTACAATAACTATTTGGAAACCTTGTTTGTAAAAGTAATCTCCTACCTTTGCGAAGTTTTCTGGTAGCCACGCTTTTGTTTTCCAAACAGAACCCGGTGCTAAAACGATGAACGGTTTTTCTAAGTTAAATTTTTTGACAGTTTTTTCGGCTTCTTCACTTGATATGGGAAGTTCTGGTTCGTTATCTACTTTTAAGGGATAGTTTTTGAGAGGAGTTAGAAGAGAGAGGTTTCTGTCTATTTCGTGTATTCCTTTTTCCATTCTGTGTTTAACTATGTCTGTGTAAAGGAAGGCGAAGCCGCTTTTGTCAAATCCTATTCTTCTTTTAATGCCACTTAAAAAAAGAATTAGGGAAGTTCTGTGGGAGCGGTGGGGGGAGATAACCAAGTCAAAGTTTTTACTCTTAAGAAAAGAGGCAAATCTTAAGATACCTTTTTTATCAAACTCTATTATTTCTGATAGATAGGGGCTTTTTGCAAATACGCTTTTAAAACCTTTTCTTACAACTAACGAAACGTCGGCTTCAGGAAAACTTTTCTTTACGCTTTTAATGAGGGGGGACGTGAGGATTAGGTCCCCCAAAAATGCTGTTTGGAAAATGAGTATTTTCCTGAAAGTCATTGCTTTCTCTTTAGTATGAGTATCCTAAGCTTCTTAACTGGTCTGCCTTCTGTCTCCAATCTTCTTTAACTTTGACCCAGAGCCTTAAGTAAACCCTTTTACCTAAAAGCTGTTCTAACTCTTCTCTTGCTAACTTTCCTATTTTTTTGAGCTTTTGTCCGCCTTTGCCGATAATTATTGCCTTCTGTGAGTCTCTTTCTACGATTATGTCTGCATCTATTACAAGCATGTTGGGGTTTTTGTCCCCCGGCTGTATGTTTACTACCTGAACGGTTGTTGCGTGAGGAACTTCGTCTCTGGTAAGTAGCATTATTTTTTCTCTGATTATCTCTGCAACGAACTGTTCTAAAGGCATATCTGTTACCATGTGTTCTTCGTAGTATTTAGGACCTTCGGGGAGGTATTTAACAATCAGGTCAAGGAGTCTGTCTAAGTTTGTTCCTCTCGTTGCGGAAATAGGAACGATGTCGGAAACGAAAGGAAACTCTTTGCTTATTTCGTCTATTAGAGGAAGGAGTTCTTCTTTGGGAACGCCGTCTATTTTGTTAATTAGAACTAAAACTTTTGAATCTCTTCTTTTTTCTTCTCCTATTTTCTGGAGTATCTTTTTGTCGGCTTCTGTTAGCCCTGCCCTTGCGTCGATTAAGAACAGGATTACGTCGGCGTCCGGTATTACGCTGAAAGCTATTTCGTTCATGTAGCGGTTGAGTTCAAATTTTTCTTTGTGAATACCTGGCGTGTCAAGGAATACAATTTGGGCGTCTTTTAGGTGTTTGACGCCGATGATTCTGTGTCTTGTTGTTTGTGGTTTGTCTGTGACGATTGCTACTTTTGTTCCTAAAAGGCTGTTGAGTAGGGTGGATTTTCCTACGTTCGGTCTTCCTAAAATAGCAACGTATCCCGATTTAAACTTTTGCGTCTCTTCCAAGACTATTCCTCCAAAAATGTTTTAGATTTTCTAAATCAAATTTAATCTGTTTTTTTAGTTCTTCAACGTTTTTGAACCGTTTTTCTCTGCGGAAGAACTTCAGGAATTCTACCGTTGTATGAGTGTTGGGGGGGAGAGGGGGGATTTTTTCGTTTGGAATATGAACTTCTATTATTGGTTCATTTCCCCCGAATGTTGGTTTTACGCCGTAGTTGGCTATTCCTTTGTGGTTTTTGCCATTTATTTTTAGATTTACTGCGTAAACTCCGTAAGGTATGATGAGTTTTTTTTCTGGTTTGACGTTAATGGTTGGAAATCCTAATTCTTTACCTCTGCCGTCTCCTTTTATCGTTTTTCCGAGGCAGAAGTAGGGAAATCCTAAAAGTTTGTTTGCTTCTTCGATTTTCCCTTCGTTCAGTAGCTTTCTGATGATGGTTGTTCCTACTTTTTTTCCGTTGTTGGTTATGAGAGGGATTTCTAAAACTTCTATGCCGTATTTTTTCCCTAAACTTTTAGCAGTTTCAATATTGCCGCTTCTGTTTTTGCCGAACTTCCAATCTTTGCCCGCTAAGAGTTTTGAACAACCCAAACTTTTAAGCGTTTGAAAAAATTCTTCAGGAGTTTTGTCTTTTATCTCTTTGAATTGAAGGTTAATTAGGTTTATTCCTAATTTTTCTGCTATTTTGCTTCTTTCTTGGGGGGTGAAGAGAGGATTTGGGGGAAACTTGTTTATCGATATAACGTTTATCTCTTGGCAGATTTCTTTTGCTTTGTTAATTAAGAATTGATGTCCTTGGTGGAAGGATTCAAATTTCCCCACTATGCAACACCTGTTCTGCGATTTCTTTTCCATTGCTCGTTCCTATTCTTTCCGCTCCGAGAGAGATAAATTTTTTTGCATCTTCGAAAGTTCTTATTCCTCCCGCTGCTTTAACTTTGGCTTTTCCTTTTGCGCAACTTACCAGGAGTTCAACGTCTTCAAAGGTGGCACCGTAACTTCCGTAACCTGTTGAAGTTTTTAAATAATCCCAGCCGTTTTCTATTGCCAGTCTGCACAGTGTTATCTTTTCTTCTTCGGTAAGGTAACAGCATTCAAATATGAGCTTTAGGGTAATGGAAGGTAGAGTTTTTCTTATTTCTTTCAGTTCTTTTTCGACTGTTTCCCAATCTCCACATTTAACAGCGCTGATATCTACAACTATGTCTAATTCTCCTGCTCCTTTTTCTACAGAATAGGTCGCTTCCTTTAATTTAATTATTAGCGGTGTGGGCGAAAGAGGGAATCCGACAACAGCAGAAATTTTCTCTGGTGGAAGTATTGTTCTTGCTACTTCAACGTGTTTTGGAAAAACGCAAACAGTGGCGAAGTTGTAGTATTTAACGGCTTCTGCAGCTTCTAATACCGTTTCTGGGGTTGTTGTAGCTTTTAGAACTGCTAAGTCTATTTTGCTGAGCACTTCTTCCATTGTCTGCCTCTTGTTAGTTTGGGTTTATGTTAAATGTTAACAAAAATTTAGCCTGTGTTGACCGAGTTAAAATAGTTTTTAAATTTACTCAAATGGTTTTATAAATTTTTTGCAGGAGGATGAAATGCGTTTAAATAAATTTTTGGCTTATGCGGGTTTCGGTGCAAGACGGAAAGTTGAGGAGATAATAAAGCAGGGTAGAGTAACGGTAAACGGGGAAGAAGTAACTTCACCAGCAGTTGAAGTGGACCCTGAGAAAGATAGGGTGGAAGTTGATGGTGAAAGAGTAAGGCTTCCGAAAAAGTTTGTTTATATCATGTTTAACAAACCACAGGGTGTTTTAACGGCTATGGAAAGGGCGCCGGGCGATAGGAGACCTATCGTTGCTGATTATTTTAGAAAATACCCTGTAAGGCTTTTCCCTGTTGGTAGGCTTGATTACAATACGGAAGGATTGCTTTTAATGACAAATGATGGGGAATTGGCAGAAAAGCTTATGCATCCCCGTTATCACGTTCCTAAAACCTATATTGCTAAGGTAAAGGGGAAGGTAACTCCTGCTGAAGTTAGTAGGATGAGAAAAGGAGCTTTGCTCGTTGACGATAAGGGTAAAAGATTTTTTATAAAGCCTCTTGATGTGAAGTTGCTTCATCCTTCAAAAACCGGAAGGAATACTTACGTTCAAATAACAATAGACCAAGGTAAGAATAGAGTTGTCAGAAGATTCTTTGACCGTTTTGACCATGGCGTTTTGAAACTTAAAAGAGTTGCTGTAGGACCTTTAAAGTTGGGTGATTTACCGAAGGGAAGGTATAGAGAGCTGACGAAAGAAGAGATAGAAAGACTAAAGAAAGCGGTGGAAGCTTATGCTTCTAAAGAAAATTAATTTAGAGGTTTGAGATGATAGTTATAGCTGGTCCCTGCGTTATTGAAGATAAGGATACTTTGTTTGAGGTTGCTTCAGAGGTTAAATCTCTTAAAGATGCTTTTCCCGAGCATCG
>JAMOPR010000254.1 GCA_027064485.1 Desulfurobacteriaceae bacterium
TGCCGTCCCTTGACGCCGGCTGTGAAGAAACCTTCAAAAAGCTGAACAGACCCGTAAAAGGGCTGACTTTGGAAAAAATTGTGGAAGGAATTAAGAAACTGATGGATGCCACATCCGGCGAAGTTTGGCTTGAAACGGTATTCGTTAAAGACATAAACGATTCCGACGAGGAAATTGAAAAGATAGGGAAACTGGTTCACGAAATATCTCCCCACAGGTGGCAGCTCAACACAGTAGCCAGACCTCCTGCTTACAACGTAAAAGGGTTAACCTATGAAGAGCTTGAAGAGATAAAAGAAAAGGTCGGATATCCCCAAACGGAAATCGTAGCAAGGTCAAAAACCGCCAGAAGGAAACTTCCGGTAAAAGAGGTAGAAAAGGAAATTATCGCCCTGTTATCGAGAAGACCGTGTCCCGCTTCTGAGATAGCTGATGCACTTAATTTACTCCAGGAAGAGGTTGATTCTGTAATCTCCAAGTTGCTAAAAGAGGGTAGAATTATCGAAATAAACTTTGGAGGAGAGCCATACTTAAAAGCTACTTCAAGCGGCTAATCCTGCTGTTTCTGCTACTGAATGGAACAGCACTCTCTGCTCCACCTGTTTTACAAATCTCTCCAAAAGTCGCTTTTGACAAAAAAGTTAAAAAACAGATTGAAGAACAATTACCCGAAGTTTGTGCATTCTCAAACTGCACTAAAGTGCTCCTGTCTCTTTTAAATTCGTTAGGATACAAGGCAAAAGTTGAAGGTAAAAAAGTTGTAGTAGAAAAAAGCATTTTAGTTAAAAAGGTAAATATAAAGGGACTTCCTTCCTCCGTTTCTTCCGTAAAGAGAACGATAAGGCTCCTGCTTTTGGATAAACCTTTTTCCAAAGACAATTTAGAAAACGTCAAACAACTAATTCTTTTAAGGCTAAAATCCAACGGTTACAGGAACTCCAGTGTCAAATTTAAGGTAAGTTCTCAACCTGACGGATATACCGTAACAATTTTAGTTTCTGCAGGATTCCCCTTTGTTGTAAAAAAGGTAATAGTAAACGCTCCTGGAGAGTATAAAAAAGAAATTCTTTCTATTTTCAAAAAGCTGGAAGGAAAGAAGCTCAATTCCTCTTTCATCAAAAAGTTAGCCGACAGTTTAGAGGAAAAATACATAAAACAGGGATTTTTCAACGCATACATAAACTACTCCTGCTCCATTATAGGAGAAGAAGGTAGGAAAAATCTGGTGCTGCTAAGGATAAATTTTGCTCCAGGTAAACAGTATAGGATTGCATTTAAGGGTAACAAGCACTTCCCCGATGATAAGTTAAAGCCTTTAGTTACCTTTTTCGAAGCCAAATCCGTCGATGAATTTGAGATTGAACGCTCTAAAGAAAATATTGTAAAGTTTTACAAAAACAACGGGTTTCCCTTCGTTAAAGTTAACGTTTCCTCAAAAAGAGAAAAAGACAGCATAGTAATCACGTTTGAAATAAACGAAGGTAAACAGGTAATAGTTAAAAAA
>JAMOPR010000255.1 GCA_027064485.1 Desulfurobacteriaceae bacterium
TGGATGAAGACGGCACTATGATGCGCCTCCCCAAGTTAATAGATTATGCCCGCAAACACAATTTAAAAATCATCTCTATCGCTGACCTTATAGAATACAGGATGAAAAGCGAAAGCTTAGTAAAGAAAGAGGCAGAAGCCAATCTCCCAACACAATACGGCATCTGGAAAATCCACGCCTACACCTCTCTCGTCGACGGCAAAGAACACGTAGCCCTCACAATGGGTGAAATAAAAGAAGATGAACCCGTTCTGGTAAGAGTCCACTCCGAATGCCTCACAGGTGACGTTTTCGGCTCTTTAAAGTGCGACTGTCGCTCCCAGCTTCACAAAGCAATGGAATTGATTTCAAAAGAAGGTAAAGGCGTCATCGTTTACTTAAGACAGGAAGGCAGAGGTATAGGGCTCGTTAACAAAATTAAAGCTTACCACCTTCAGGACCACGGTTTTGATACGGTAGAAGCCAACATAAAACTGGGATTTCCCCCAGACATGAGAGATTTCGGCATAGGAGCACAAATATTAAGAGACCTGGGCGTCAGAAAGATGCGCCTAATGACAAATAACCCCAAAAAACTTATAGGACTTGAAGGTTACGGTCTTGAAATCGTTGAAAGAGTCCCCTTGGAAGTCGGAGTTTGCAAATACAACCTAAATTATCTCAAGACAAAAAAAGAAAAATTAGGACACTTACTAAATCTGCAGGAGGAGGAAAACGATGGAAAACGTAAACATAAGTCAGGAAATTAAAAATGAAATCGAAAAAATTAACAACTACATAAGCGGTTTCGTAACAGAACTCGTTAAACAATACGAAGAAAAGATTGCAAACCTCGAAAGCAAAGTAGAAGAATTAGAACAGGAAAACATAGAACTCAAATACAAACTTCGTCAGCTTAGCAACGACCTCAAGAACTTAAGCGAAAAGATAGCTTCAGAATTCCTAAGAAGAGCAGAAGAAACCATGCAGGAGGTAGAAAAATACAACAATCAACAACAGCAATAGGTATAACGTTAGGTGACCCTTCAGGTATAGGGAGCGAGATACTCCTAAAGTCCTTAAACTTCCTCCGCTCCCTTCCTTATCAATTTTTCGTTTACGGCTCTCAAGCTGTTATTTCCTACTACGCTGAAACGCTTAAATTCCCTTCAAAGCTACCTTCAAACGTTACTCTAATAGAAGTCTACCCGCTCAAAACTGTAACCCCCGGAAAACCCAACTTAGATGCAGCAAAAGCGCAAATAGAATACATTAAAAAAGCTGTAGAGGATGCAAAAAAGGGAAAAATAAAAGCAATAGTCACCCTCCCCATAAATAAGGAAACTGCAGCGAAAGGAGGCTTTAAATTTCCCGGACACACAGAATTCTTGGCTTATCTTTTCGGCACAAAAAACTTTGCAATGATGCTGGCAAACGAAAAGCTAAAAGTCGTTTTGGTAACAACCCACGTAGCCCTAAAGGAAGTTCCCAAACTCATCACCGAAGAAAAAATCCTCACCA